>DAHVLW010000073.1:0-5118 GCA_027320205.1 Acidimicrobiaceae bacterium | reverse complement strand
GTCGGGATCACCTATCGCCAGCTGGACTACTGGGCGCGCACCGGGCTGCTCACGCCGTCGCTCGCCGACGCGCACGGCAGCGGTACGCAGCGCCTCTACTCCTACCGCGATCTTCTCGAGCTGAAGGTGATCAAGCAGCTGCTCGACGCCGGCCTCAACCTTCGCCAGGCGCGCCGCGCGATCGCGACCCTGCGCCAGGCGGGCGAGGACCTCGCGACGGCCAACCTCGTGCTCGGCGGGAGCTGCTCTGTGCTCGTGCGCACCGGCGAGGAGATCGTCGACCTCCTCAAAGGCGGGCAGGGCGTGTTCAACGTCGTGCCGCTCGCCGGTGTCGTCGGCGAGGTCGACGCAGCGATCGTCGCGTTCGCGGCTGGCGCCGGCGCGCCGGCCGGCGAGACCGGGCAGGCCGCAGCTGCGCCCGGCGCCGGAGAGGCACCCGACGCGCTCGCAAGGGGTTAGCGCCCTGGCACGCGCCGCCCCGCAGCGGGTCGGGGAGCGGCCCGTGCGCTTCGCCCACGACTCCGAGGCGCGCCTCGCGGCGCTGTTCGACTTCTACGGGATCCGATGGGAGTACGAGCCCGTCGAGTTCGTGCTGGCGTGGGATGCCGCCGGCCGCCCGGCGGCGGCCTTCCGGCCCGACTTCTACCTTCCCGAGCACTCGCTGTTCGTCGAGCTCACCACGCTTCGCCAGGATCTCGTCACCCGCAAGCACGCCAAGGTGCGCAGGCTCGCCGAGCTCTACCCCGGCATCCAGGTGCGCGTGCTGCACCGCAAGGACTACGCCCATATCGTCCTGAAGGAGCACCTCGCGGCCGGGGCGACCGCGGGGCGAGCGGGCTCGGCGGCCCGGCGCTCGGCCTGAGCGCTACGGCGCCGCCCCCGCCGTGGCGAGCTCCTCGCCGCCCGCGGCCTCGCCGGCGGTCGCGCGTCCCAGCCGCGCGGGCCACCAGTTCCACGTGCCGAGCAGGGCGACGACCGACGGGACGATGAGCGTCCGGACGAGGAAGGTGTCCATGAGGATGCCGATGGCGAGCCCGAAGCCGATGTCGCGGATCTGGCTGCCGCCGGGCCCGCCACCTCCGGCGATCGCGAGGACGGCGAAGCTCCCGGCGAGCACGAGCCCGGCGGAGGTGACCGTCGGCCCGGTCCGGCCGACGGCCCGCACGACCGCCTGGCGCAGCCCGAGCCGGCGCGCCTCTTCGCGGATGCGCGTCATGACGAGGATGTTGTAGTCCTCGCCCAGGGCGAGCAGGAAGATGAACATGAGGAACGGGAGCACGAAGGTGAGCCCGCTCCCCCCGCCGATGTCGATGAACACGAGCGTCGAGACCCCGAGCGAGGCGAAGTAGGAGAGGGCCACGCTCACGATGAGGTACAGCGGTGCGACGGCGCTCCGCAGCACCAGGGCGAGCAGGATCCCGATCGCCACGATGGCGACGGGCACGATCTTCACGAGGTCGTGGTTGGAGATGTTGCTCACGTCGTAGAGCGACGCGGCCTCGCCGGCGACCCCGCTCGCCGAGGCGCCCGAGGCGGCTGCGGCGTGTGCGACCACGGTCCGGATCACCGGGGTGGCGTCCATCGCGGGCGTCGACGCCTGCGCGCCCGCCCGGAGCGTCGCCTCGAACTGCACCGTGCGGCCGTCGGCGCTCACGAACTGCGTGGTCGTGCGGTAGGCGTTGTAGGCGACGGTCGGGACGTCGAGCCCCGGCGGCTCGACCGCCGGCAATGTCACGGGGTTGCCGAGGCGCGCGTGCAGGCCGGCGTACATCGCAGGGGACAGCTGGTAGCCGGTCGGGTCGAGCGGACCGGTGAGCTGGGTGAACCGTCCCGAGGACTCGAGGGAGCGCTCGGCGTCGAGGACGGCGACCGGCTGGTCCCACACCGGCCGCTCGTAGCGCAGCACGAGGTTCGCCGGGTTGGCGCTCGTCCGGGGGAAGTGGCGCGCGACGATGGCGTTGCCAATCGCGGCGTCGCTCCCCGCCGGAGCGTTGAGCGCGCCGCCGAAGCCCGCCGACTTGTAGCCGAAGGTCGCCGCGGCGAGGGCGCCGAAGACGACGACCCCGGTGGCCAGCGTGAGCGCCGGGCGGGCGACGAGGCGCCCGGCGGTCCGTCCCCACCACCCGTCCTGCGTGTCGCCGGCGGCGACCCGCGAGGGCCAGAAGGCCGCCGTGCCGAAGATGGCGAGCAGCGCCGGGAGCAGCGTCAGGCCGGCGAGCAGCATCACGCCGACGCCGACGGCGAGTGGCACGCCGAGGTCCTTGTAGATGCCGAAGCTCGCGAGCAAGAGGGTGAGCAGGGCGAAGATCACCGTGCCCGCCGAGGCGGAGATCGACTCGCCGACGCGCTGGAGCGCGTGGACGACCGCGTCCTTGGCGTCGAGGCCGCGGCGGACCTCCTCTCGCACCCTGAACACGAGGAACAGGCCGTAGTCGGTGCCCGCCCCGATCAAGAGCACGATGAGGAGCAGCTCGGTGATCTCGGAGATCTTCAGCCCGTCGGCGCCGAGACCCCCGATGAAGCGCATCGACACGAGCAGGGCGAACCCGACCGGCAGCAGGGTGACGAGCGGGGCGAGCACCGAGCGGAAGACGAGGAGGAGGAGGGCGATCACGAAAAGGAACGTCAGCGACTGCGTCCGGCTCGACGCCGTGTTGGAGCTCGCCTGGTTGGCGACGTTGGTCGCGACCGGTCCGGCGAGGTGGAGCTGGAGGCCCGGCGGTGCCGCGGCCCGCGAGAAGGTCTCCTGGAGGCCGTCGACGACCTTCTTCTGGGCGCTCACGTCGGCGTAGTTGACCCGGGCGATGACGACGATCTCCGCCGCACGGCCGTCAGGCGAGGTGCCGAGCAGGCGCGAGGAGACGACCCGCGGGACGGCTCGTGCCGCAGCGGCTTCGCGCGCCAGCGCCGCGAGGTCAGCCCGGTCGAGCGGACCGCTCGTCGTCGAGCCGACGATGGCGATCTGGCTCGTCGAGTTGGTGCTGCCGAGGATCGGGGTGAGCAGGCTCGTCGCCTTGGCGCTCGGCGCGCTCGAGGGGAGGAACTGGCTGTTGTTGTTGTTGACCTCGCTCCCGAGCGAGGGCAACGCGCGCATCGAGACGACGGCGAGGACGATCCAGCCGAGCACGACGAGGTGACGGTGCCGGACGACGACCCGCCCGAGCCCTGCGAAGAACCTGCTCAAAGGACGACCTCCGGAGTCGGTGCGGCGGGCTGGGCCGCAGGGGGAGTCGCGCCGTCGCCCGCCACGTCGCCTGCGCCGGACTGGCCGGCGTTCGAGCGGCGGAGCTCGACGTGGGGGATGAGCCAGCTGCCGGCGAAGGCGAGCAGGGCGATCGGGATCGCCACCACGAACAGGGTGTGGATGGTGGCGGCGTAGCCGCCGACGATCGCGACGCGGATCGAGTGCGGCAAGGCGTCGAGGAGCTTCGGCGTGAGGCTGGCGAGGGAGAGCCCCTGCGGAAGCCTCGCCCCGTGCAGGCGGCTCGCGACGTCGCCGGTGATGACGTTGGCGAAGATGGCGCCGAAGATCGCCGTCCCGAAGGAGCCGCCGATCGAGCGGAAGAACGTCGCAGAGGAGGTGGCGACCCCGAGCTCGGCATGCGGCACGGCGTTCTGGACGATGAGGACGAGCACCTGCATGACCCCGCCGAGACCCATCCCGAGCACGACCATGTCGAGCGAGGAGGCGACGGCTCCGGTCGTCACGCCGAGGTGGGACAGCAGGTAGAGGCCGGCGGCCATGATCGCCGTCCCGGCGAGCGGGAAGACCCGGTAGCGGCCGGTACGGGTGATCGCGACGCCGGAGCCGATCGAGGTGACGAGGAGACCCGCCATGAGCGGCAGGAGGTCGACCCCGGACATCGTCGGCGAGGCGCCCTTCACGTTCTGGAAGTAGAAGGGCAGGTAGGTGATCGCCCCGAACATCGCGAACCCGATGATGAAGCCGACCACGCTCGTGACCGAGAATGCCCGGTTGGCGAAGAGGTGGAGCGGAAGCACCGGTTCGGTCGCCCGTCGCTCGACGAGGACGAAGGCGACGCCGAGCGCGGCGCCGGCGACCCCCATCGCGATGATCGGGGCCGAGCCCCAGGGATAGGTCGTGCCGCCGAGGCTCGTGAGCAGGGTGAAGCTGGTCGCCGCGGCGGCGAGCAGGCCGGTGCCGAGGTAGTCGATCACGTGGTGGACCCGGGTCCCGTGCGCCGGGACGGCGGTCGCGACGGCGGCGAGCGCGATCGCGCCGATGGGGAGGTTGACGTAGAAGATCCAGCGCCAGGAGAGCTGCTCGACGAACACGCCGCCGAGCAGCGGCCCGACGACGCTTGCCACGCCGAAGACCGCCCCGAACAGACCCTGGTAGCGGCCGCGGTCACGTGGCGGCACGACGTCGCCGACGATCGCCTGGGCGCCGACCATCAGCCCGCCGCCGCCGAGGCCCTGGACGGCCCGGAAGGCGATGAGCTCGACCATCGAGTGGCTGAGGCCCGAGAGCGCCGATCCGGCGAGGAAGATGACGATCGAGGCCTGGAAGTAGACCTTGCGTCCGTACTGGTCGCCGAGCTTCCCCCATAGCGGCGTCGACGCTGTCGAGGCGAGGAGGTAGGCGACGACGACCCAGGCCAGGTGGGAGGCGCCGTGGAGGTCGGCGACGATCGTCGGCAGCGCCGTCGAGACGATCGTCTGGTCGAGCGCGGCGAGGAGCATGCCGAGCATCAGGGCGCCGACGACGACGAGCACACGCCGCCGGCCGATGTCGACGACCCCCTCGACGGCCTCGTCGACAGCTTCGTCGGCGGCCTCGTCGGCGGTCATTCGGCGTCTCCCTCCCGGTTGGCGACGTCGTGGAGGATGGCGGCGAGCCCGCCGTCGTCTGCGAGCCCGGAGCGCATGGCGGCGAAGGCGGCGTCGAGGAGCGAATTGAGCCTCGCTCGCCCGCCGGAGCGCGCCCAGAGGACGAAGGCAAGACGCATCGCAGAGGTCGCTGAGACGGCGACGAGGCTCGGGTACGGGTCCTCGGCGAGGTCGGCGCCGAGGCGCTCGGCGATCCCCTCGGCGATGCAGCGCTCGATTGCGCCCATATGGGCGACGAAGTCGGCCCGAAGGTGCGGGGCGGCGAAG
>DAHVLW010000046.1:0-6175 GCA_027320205.1 Acidimicrobiaceae bacterium | reverse complement strand
ACGAGGTCGAGGATCGAGGCGCACTCGGGCGTCGAGTACTCCGGATGCGCGTGGTCCACGTAGAAGCGAGCGCCGTTCGTGAGCACGGTGTTCACGAGGTGGGTCTCGACCTCGGGCGGCATCGCGCCCTCGTGGACGAAGCCGCGGGCGTCCCGCCCGGGCGACTCCCCCTCGAAGTCCCACCCGACACGCCCGGCGAGCTGCGCGACGTAGGCGTTGATGAGCACCGAGGAGGCGGTCGTCGGGTTGGCGTCGGGGCCGCCGACGACCTGGATGCCGTACTCGGTCTCGGTGCCGACGACCTTCGGGATGGCCACGATTGCGACCCTACTGCCCGCCCAGGCGGCGCGTGGCCGGCCGGGGGAGCACCGGAGCCGCTCCGCCGGCCACGCGCACCTAGAGGTACTGGCCGGTGCCGACGCGTTCGATGGCGCGCCGCCCCCGCCCCTCGTCGCCGTGGTCGAAGATCGTCCGCACGTAGACGATCCGCTCGCCCTTCTTGCCGGAGATCTTCGCCCAGTCGTCCGGGTTGGTCGTGTTCGGGAGGTCCTCGTTCTCCTTGTACTCCTGCTTGATCGACTCGAGCATGTCGGCGAGGCGGATGCCGCGCCCGCCGCCGGCGATCGTCCGCTTGATGGCGAGCTTCTTCGCACGGCGAACGATGTTCTCGATCATCGCCCCGGAGGCGAAGTCCTTGAAGTACAAGATCTCCTTGTCGCCGTTCTGGTAGGTGACCTCGAGGAAACGGTTGTCGTCGTCGGCGCGGTACATCTCCTGGACGGTCCGCTCGATCATCGCCTGCACGGCCTTGGCCGGCTCCCCGCCCCCGAGCGCGGCGACCTCGGCGGGATCGAGCGGAAGGCGCTGGGTGAGGTAGCGGGCGAAGATCTGCTGCGCGGCGGCCTCGTCGGGACGCTCGATCTTGATCTTCACGTCGAGCCGCCCTGGGCGGAGGATCGCCGGGTCGATGAGGTCCTCCCGGTTGGAGGCCCCGATGACGATCACGTCGCGGAGGGCCTCCACCCCGTCGATCTCGGCCAGCAGCTGCGGCACGATGGTCGACTCCATGTCCGAGCTGATCCCCGTCCCCCTCGTGCGGAAGAGGGAGTCCATCTCGTCGAAGAAGACGATGACCGGGACGCCCTCCTCGGCCTTCTCCCGGGCGCGCTGGAAGACGAGCCGGATCTGCCGCTCGGTCTCGCCGACGTACTTGTTCAGCAGCTCGGGGCCCTTGATGTTGAGGAAGTAGCTGCGGACGTTGTCGTTGCCCGTCAGCTCGGCGACCTTCTTGGCGAGGGAGTTCGCGACGGCCTTGGCGATGAGCGTCTTGCCGCAGCCCGGCGGGCCGTAGAGGAGGATCCCCTTCGGCGCAGGCAGCTCGTGCTCGGCGAAGAGGTCCCGGTGGAGGTAGGGCAGCTCGACCGCGTCGGTGATCGCCTCGATCTGGGTGTCGAGCCCGCCGATGTCGGCGTAGGTGACGTCGGGGACCTCCTCGAGGACGACCTCCTCGATCTCCGGCCGAGGCAGCTTCTCGAGAAGGAGCTGGGTGCGGGTGTCCATGAGCAGGCTGTCCCCGGCGCGAAGGCGCGTGTCGACGAGGCTGTCGGCGAGCTCGGCGACCCGCAGCTCGTCCGCGCGCCCGACGACGAGGGCCCGCCGACCGTCCTCGAGGACCTCCTGGACGGTCACGACCTCGCCGGACTGCTCGAAGCTGCGTGCGAGCACGACGTTCAGCGACTCGTTGAGGACGACCTCCTGGCCGCGGCGGAGCTCGGACGCGTCGATGCCGGGATGGAGCGAGACGCGCATCTTCCGGCCGCTCGCGAACACGTCGGCGGAGCCGTCGTCGTTGAGCTGGAGGTAGGTCCCGTAGGCGCTCGGCGGCTGGGTGAGCTTGTCGACCTCCTCTCTCAGCGCGGCGATGTTCTCCTTCGCCTGCTGGAGGGTGAAGGTGAGCTTCTCGTTCTGGGAGAGGGCGTGGCGCAGCTGGCCGGTGACGTCGAGGAGCCGCTCCTCGAGGACCCGGACGCGCTGCGGCGCCTCCTGGAGGCGGTGGCGAAGCTCGACCACCTCGGCTTCGGCCGCCTCCAGCTGTGCCCGGAGCTGGGCGAGCGCCTTGTCGTCCATGTCGGGACACCTCCTTGCCCGCGCAGTGGTCCCGCGTCGCGGGACCCTACACCGGCCGGAGCGGCCTCAAGGGGCATGCCGCCTGCCTCCCTGACGGCAGGGCCGCCGCGCGCCTTGACCCGCGCCGCCCCTGTGCACGAGCAGGAGGGCCGTGGTCGCTATCGTTGCAGCGATGCGTCGAGGTGCGCGCCCGCGGGATGGCGTGCCACCCGCCCCGCGCGGGCGCCGGTGAGCGGGACGCCGAAGGAGCGCCGAAGGGCATGAAGGTCTGGATCGACCAGGATCTCTGCACCGGGGACGGTCTCTGCGAGGAGATCTGCCCGAACGTGTTCACCCTCCTCGACGACGGCCTGGCCTACGTCAAGGACGGCGACCAGGTGATGAACGACCCGGGCGGGTCCCAGGGCATGGTTGTCGTGCCGGCGGGCCTCGAGGACGCCGTCACCGAGGCGGCCGAGGAGTGCCCCGGGGAGTGCATCTTCATAGAGAAGGACTAACGGGGCTCCGCTCCGGGCCGGCGGCCGGGCCCGGCAAGGTGTCCTCGTCGGCACCACTTCGAGGCACCGAGACGCAGGCCGTCAGCGGAATCGCCGGACGTCCAAACCGCTGACCTCGTGAGCTCCCCGTGCCGTCGGAGAGCAGCCTTGCTCGGCCGAGAGCAGACGCGCCGTCGTGAGGAAGCCCGTGTGGGCGACCATCCGGTGGTCCGGGCGCACCGAGCGGCCCTCGACGTGCCAGGTCCGTCGCAGGACCTCGAAGGTCTCGGCGAGCCCGAAGGCGCTGTGCGCGACCCGCTCCCGAAGCTCTGCGGTCTGGTTGATCGTCGGCAGGTAGGCGAGAAGGATCCCGCCCGGGAAGAGCGCCTTCTCGGCGTGGGCGAGGACGCGCCACGGCTCGGGCAGGTCGAGCAGGACCCGGTCGAGGCCGGACTCTGCGATCCCGTCGTAGACGTCGCGCTCCTCCACCCGGTAGGGCGCCGCCGGCCCGAGCGCCTCGGCGACGTTCGTGCGCGCCCGGCGGGCGAAGTCCTCGCGCAGCTCGTAGCCGACGACCTCGGCGCCGGCGCCGAGGAGCGCCATCGAAAGGGCGCCCGAGCCGACACCGGCCTCGAGGACGCGCGCACCGCCGAACACGTCGGCGGCGACGAGGATGGCGCCGAGGTCCTTCGGGTAGATGACCTGCGCGCCCCGCGGCATCTTCAGCACGAGGTCCGACAGCGTCGGCCGGAGCACGAGGAGGCGCCCTCCGGGGCCACCCCTGCCGTCGCGCTGGCGCGCGACGTGCTCGCTCCCCTCCTCGGCGCCGATGAGCTCCTCGTGGTCGAGCACGCCGGCGTGGCTCTGGAACGAGCCGCCGGCGACGAGGCGGACGAGATAGCGGCGGTCCTTCCTGTCGACGAGGAGCACGCGCTCGCCCTCGACGAGCGGGCCGCGCCGCCTCGGCGTCACCGTCACCGGCGTCGCAGCGAGGTCACGCCCCGGCGCCGGACCGGTCCCCCGCCCGACGCCGCCCGTCGCGCTGCCCACGCCTCTCGGCCCGCCGCTGGTGGCGGCGCGTCGGGGCCGGCGGCAGGTGGGTGACGACGATCGATTCCCCGAGGGCGAGGTCCTCGCGCACGACCTTCGGCCGCTCGGCCGAGGCGAGCAGGCGGAGCAGCCACGCCAGCGCCGCGACGGCGAGCCAGATCGAGCTCCCGTCGAGCAGCCCCTGACGAAGCCCGCGCCGGACGAGCCGGCGCGAGAGGCGGTCGATGAGCGACAGCACCGCCTCAGACCCGGCGGATCTCTAGCACGGTGGAGCGCTTCCGACCCCGGCGTCGCCCGAGCAGGTAGACGGAGGCGAGCGCGAGCACGCCCCCGCCGACGGCGGTCGCCAGGGCCGTCGTCTTCGATTCCGTGACGATCGCCTGCGCCGAGCCGCCGAGCGAGCGGAGCTGCTGCTCGATGTCGCCGAGCGTCACCCTCTCCCCCGCCGACCTCGTCGCCTCTTTCGTCGGGCTCACGCCTTGCTCCCCCCTGCCCGCCGCCCGTGCCGCATGCCCCGAAGGCCGAAGACGGTCCCGAGGATCGCCAGGACGAGCGCCGTGACGCCGCTCAACAGGTACGGGGCGAAGGTCCAGGTGCCGGCGAACGCGCTCCCCGTCTCGGTCTGGAGCGCCCGTAGCTCGGCGAGGAGCAGCACGGCCCCCCCGATCCCGAGGAGCAGCGCCCCGGAGATGCCGAAGGCGAGGGTGCGCAGGATGTGGCGGAGCGGACCGAAGGTCTCCTGGACCACGTACCTACGGAGCAGTGAGGCGGTCTCGCCCACCGCGGCGCGCGCCGGCTCGGCCCGCCGGCCTGCACGTCCTGCGACCATCGGGCGGAGGCTAGCGCGGATGCCCTGCTAACGTGCGCGGGTGCCCCAGGTCCTCCTCGCCGTCCTGGTCGGCTTGGCGGTCAGCCAGATCGCGACCTTCGCGACCACCGTCTTCCTGCACCGGGCGGTCACCCACAAGGCGCTCACCCTCACGCCCGGCACGCGCCTCGCCTTCCGGATCCTCGTCTGGGTGACGACGGGCATCCGGCCCCGGCAGTGGGCGGCGGTCCACCGGCGCCATCACGCCTACACCGACGTCGAGGGCGACCCGCACTCCCCCCTCCTGCTCGGGTTCTGGACGGTCCAGCTCGGCAACGTCGCCCTCTACCGCCGCTGCGCCCGGGACGGCGTGACCGTCCAGCGCTACGCCAAGGACCTCCCGCCCGACCGGCTCGACAAGGCGCTCTTCGACCACGCCTTCCTCGGCCTCGGGATCGGCATCGCGATCCTGGTCGCCGGGCTCGGCTGGGAGTACGGGCTCCTCGCCGCCGCCGTGCACACGGTCACCTACCTCCTGCTCAACTCGGCGATCAACGCCGTCGGGCACGCCTTCGGGTCCCAGCCCTACCCGAACACGGCGCGCAACAACCAGTGGCCCGCCTGGATCACCGCCGGCGAGGGCCTCCACAACAACCACCACGCCGCACCGACCTCGGCCCGCCTCGCCCTGGACGGGCGCCAGGTCGACCCGGGATGGTGGCTCGTGCACCTCCTCGCTCGCGCCGGGCGGGCGAGCGTCCGGCACGACCTGCCACGCTTCCTCCCGCCCTCGGGTCCCTTCGCCACGACAGCGCCCACGCCCCGCGGTGATCTGTCTCCGGAAGCGGATGTGGACGGGGCGGGCGCGGAGCCCGTGCCGGTCGCGAGCGCCGCCGCAGCCTCCCCGACCGGCACCGTCGCGCCGTAGCGCCATAATCTCGGGTACCAGGCGGCGCGCCGGAGGGGGCGTCGGAGCGCCTTGCGGCCCGGCTCGACCCGGGCGGACGGCGGACGAGAGGAGCGGCCGGTGAGCAGGGTGCACGACCTCTACGACGCCGGGGGCCAGAGCCCCTGGCTCGACGACCTGAAGCGGTCCTACCTCACCGGCGACGGGCTCGAGCGCTACATCGAGCTCGGCATCCGCGGCCTCACGTCCAATCCGACGATCATGACGAAAGCGATCGAGGGAGGGAGCGACTACGACGAGCAGTTCGCCGACCTCGTGGCCTCCGGCAAGTCCGTCGAGGAGAGCTACTGGGACCTCGTCCTCTCCGACGTCACCGGCGCGCTCGGGCGTTTCGGGCCCCTGCACCAGAGCTCGGGCGGCGGTGACGGCTACGTCTCTGTCGAGGTCTCACCGAGCCTTGCCCACGACACGGCAGGGACCGTCGCCATGGCGCGGGAGCTGCACGAACGGGTGGCGCAGCCGAACCTGCTCGTGAAGATCCCGGCGACGAAGGAGGGCGTGCCGGCGATCGAGGAGGCGATCGCGGCGGGCCGCAGCGTGAACGTGACGCTGATCTTCTCCCTCGAGCGCTACGGGGAGGTGATAGAGGCGTACCTCTCCGGCCTCGAGCGCCTCGTCGCCGCCGGCGGCGACGCGTCGAGGGTCGCCTCGGTCGCCTCGTTCTTCGTGAGCCGGGTCGACACCGAGGTCGACCGCCGGCTCGAGGCGATCGCCGCCGCCGAGCCGGGCACGCCGAGGGTCGAGCGG
>DAHVLW010000044.1:0-5305 GCA_027320205.1 Acidimicrobiaceae bacterium | reverse complement strand
GGAGATCGCCCGGCTCGCCGGCGTGGCGAGGTCGCTCGGCGTCGCCGACGTCCGCATCACCGGCGGAGAGCCGCTCGTTCGTCGCGGAGTCGTCGACCTCGTGGGCCGGCTCGCGCGGATCGGGTTCGAGGACCTCGCGCTCACGACCAACGGCACCGCGCTCGCCCGGCTCGCCGCCCCGCTCGCCGAGGCCGGCCTGAAGAGGGTGAACGTGAGCTGCGACTCGCTACGCGAGGAGCGCTTCGCGCGGATCCGCCGCCGCGGCGATCTCGGGCGCGTCCTTCAGTCGATGGCCGCCGCCGAGAAGGCAGGGCTCGTGCCGGTGAAGGTCAACGTCGTGCTCATCGCCGGGGTGAACGACGACGAGGTGCTCGACTTCGCCGAGCTCGCCAGGAGGACCGGCCGCATCGTGCGTTTCATCGAGTACATGCCGCTCGACGCCGACGCGACGTGGCGCCGGGAGCAGGTCGTGCCTGCGGGTCTCGTGCTTGCCCGGATCGGCGAGCGGTGGCCCATCGCGCCGGTCGACCAGGACGGCGACCCGGCGCCGGCGAGCCGCTACCGCTTCCTCGACGGATCTGGCGAGATCGGCGTCGTCGCGAGCGTCACGCGCCCGTTCTGCGGGACGTGCAACCGGCTGCGGCTCACGGCGGAGGGTTCGATCCGGAACTGCCTGTTCTCCGACGACGAGCTGAGCGTGCGCAGGGTGCTCGAGTCCGGCGGCGGCGACGAGGAGCTGGCACTGATGCTCCGGAGGGCGGTCTGGGCGAAACGGGCGGGTCACGGCATGGACCAGCCCGGGTTCCACCGCCCTTCGCGCTCGATGTCGATGATCGGCGGCTGACCCGCCGTGGCACGCCTGCGCCTTCTCGGACCGGCGAGAGAGGCCGCCGGGCTCGCCGCCGCCGAGGTGGACGGCGCGGACGTCGCCGCCGTCCTCGACGCGGCACGGGCGCGCTTCGGCCCGGCCTTCGCCGAGCTGCTCGGGCGCTCGGCGGTCTGGCTGAACGGCTCGCCGGCGGCAGCGAGCCAGCGCGTCGGGCCGGAGGACGAGGTCGCCGTCCTTCCCCCGGTCTCGGGCGGCTGACCGGGGCTTCGTCTGCGTTCGGTGCGTCGTCAGTGGGCCGTCAGTGCGGCATGCCCCCGGCGAGCAGCTCGAGCGCGTGGGGGAGCACGTCGGCGACGGCCTCGAGGGACTCCAGGGCGCCCCGGGGAGAGCCGGGGACGTTGACGACGAGGCAGCGGCCGATCGTCCCGGCGACGCCCCGGGAGAGCGGGCCGCGGGGGCTCGAGGCCCGCATCGCCTCCCCGATGCCGGGCGCCTCCCGCTCGATCACGCGGCGCGTCGCCTCGGGCGTGAGGTCGAACGGTCCGAAGCCGGTGCCGCCGGTCGTCACGACGAGCCCGGCGAAGCCTGCGCACAGGTCAAACAGCGCCGCCGCGACGGACTCGATCCCGTCGGGCACGACCCGCCGCTCGAGGACGGCGTAGCCACGGGCGGCGAGCGCCTCGGCGAGCGCCTCGCCGGACGCGTCCTCGCGCTCGCCGGCGGCCCCGGAGCTGGACACCGTGAGGACCTTCGCCTCGCGCCCGACCACGGCCCGCACGCTACCGCCCGCCGAAGCCGAGCGGGGCGGGGCGGGGCGGAGCGGGGCGGGCACAACGCCGCCGCTCGTTGCAGGATCCTCGTTGCCGTCTCCGGGCCCGAGGGTGAACACTTGCGTCGTGGACACCTCCAATGACCGGTGGCGAAGCGTCTTCGAGCGCGCAGCCGAGTCCTTCGTCGAGATGACCGAGACCGTGCCGCGGGAGCGCTGGGACTCACCCGGCCTCGGGGTCTGGTCGCTTCGCGACCTCGCGGGCCACACGAGCCGGGCGCTCACCACCATCGAGACCTACCTCGCCCGCGAGCCGGAGCAGACGACGCTCGACGGCCCGCTCGCCTACCTCGCGGCCGCGGCCGCCGCCGGTGCGACGGCGGAGGGGGCGGGTGCCATCGCCGCCCGGGGCCGGGAAGCCGGCGCGGCGCTCGGGCCCGACGTCGCCGCATCGGCACGTGAGATCGCCGACCGGGTCGTCGCGCTCGTCGACCGCACCGCCGACGACGCACCCGTCGCGACCGCCGCCGGAGGGATCGTGCTGGCCGACTACCTGCCGACGCGCGTCCTCGAGCTCACCGTCCACACCCTCGACATGTCGGCAGCGCTCGGCACGAAGCCGCCGGACCGCCTGCGCGAGCCGATCGCCGCCTGCCTGGGCCTCGTCGCCGAGGCGATCGGGGCGACCTCCCAGGCAGGCGACGTGCTCCTCGCGCTGCTCGGGCGCCGCTCGCTGCCCGCCAACCTGCACCTGATCTGACCTGCGGAGACCAGCCTGGCGGGGCTCGCCGCGGCGGCACCGCCGAGGCGCAGTCCGCGACCGGCGCGCCGGTCCGGCGCGTCCAGGCGCCGCCGGCTCACCAGCGGTTGTGGACCTCGGGCGCGACCCGACGCCGGTAGAGGGCGGCGATGCGCTCCAGCGTCCGGGCATCGAGCGGCCCGCGCTCGCCCGCCGCGGCGTTCGCCCTCGCCTGCTCGGGAGTCTTCGCCCCCGGGATCACCGTCGAGACGCCAGGATTCGACAGGCAGAAGCGCAGGGCCATCCCCGCGAGCGACTCGCCGCCCGGGAGGAGCGCGCGCAGCTCCTCGACGGCGGCCAGGCCCGCGTCGAGGTCGACGCCCGAGAACGTCTCGCCGACGTCGAAGGCCTCGCCCCGGCGGTTGAAGTTGCGGTGGTCGTCCTCGGCGAAACGCGTGCCGCGGCTGAACTTCCCCGTGAGCAGCCCCGATGCGAGGGGGACCCGGGCGATCACGCCGACCCCGGCGGAGGCGGCCGCCGGGAGGAACCGCTCGGCGGGCCGCTGGCGGAATGCGTTGTAGATGATCTGGACCGTTGCGACGCCGGGATAGTCGAGCGCCTTCAGCCCCTCCTCGGCACGCTCCACGCTCACCCCGTAGTGGGCGATCCGGCCGCCGGCGACCAGGTCGTCGAGGGCTGCGAACACCTCGGGGTGGTAGAAGAGGTCCGTCGGCGGGCAGTGGAGCTGGACGAGGTCGAGGGTCTCCATGCCGAGGTTCTCCCGGCTCCGGTCGACCCACGCGAGCAGGTTCTCCGGGCTGTAGTGCTCGACACGCTGCTCCGGCGCCCGTCGACCGGCCTTCGTCGCGACGAGCAGCGGTCCGGCCGCCTCGCCACGGAGGCGGGCGACGAGCCGCTCGCTCCGCCCGTCGCCGTAGACGTCGGCGGTGTCGAAGAAGTTCACGCCGGACTCGACGGCCGCGACCAGCGCCCCGTAGGACGTCGTGTCGTCGACCTCGCCCCAGGCGCCGCCGATCGCCCAGGCGCCGAAACCGATGACGCCCACGTCGAACCCCGTCTTCCCGAGCCGTCGATGCTCCACGCGACCGACCCTACCGCCCAGCCGCGGCGGTCCGCCGTCGCCGGACGAGGGCGAGCGCCGGTCGGCCCGCGGCGGACGACGCGCGGCCCGGCCGGCCGGCCGGCCGGCAGAGCTCGTTCACGGACTATTTACGCCCGCACGACAGGTGTTGACGGGATGTTGACGTCGAGGGCGCGACGATCACCCCCATGGCTGACTTCCTCGCCGTCCTCGGCGTCATCGCCTTCACCGTGGCGATGCTCGGGCTGATCTGGGGGCTCGATCGCGTATGACAGACGTCCAGGGAATCCTCCTCGCCGTCGCCGTCGCCGTCTTCGTCTACGTCGGCGTGGCGCTGTTCAAGCCTGAGCTCTTCTGATGGGCTTCTTCTGGACGATCGTCGTCCTGGTCGCCACCCTCGGCCTCGCCTGGCGCTTCCTCGGCTCGTACATGGAGGCCGTCTTCGACGGCAGGGTCCGCTACCTCGCCTGGCTCGAGCGGCCCTTCTACCGCCTGCTCGGGACCGGACCTGAGAACGAGCAGTCCTGGAAGCGCTACGCCGGATCGGTGGTGATCTTCTCCGGGATATTCCTCGCCTTCGGCTACCTGCTGCTGAGGATCCAAGGCTCGCTGCCGCTCGACCCGCAGCACTTCGGGGCGGTGCCGCCGGCGCTCAGCTTCAACACGATCGTCTCGTTCGTCACCAACACGAACTGGCAGAACTACGGCGGCGAGACCACGATGTCGTACTTCTCCCAGATCGGCGTGCTCACGGTGCAGCAGTTCGTCAGCGCGGCCGTCGGCATCGCCGCGGCGATCGCCATGGTGCGGGGGTTCTCGAGGCGAAGCTCGCCGACGATCGGCAACTTCTGGGTCGACATCACCCGCTGCATGCTCTACGTCCTCCTCCCGGTCGCGTTCCTCGCCGGGATCCTGATGGTCGGCCAGGGCGCGGTGCAGACCCTCGCCGGGCCGGTCAGCATCCACGACACGCTGAACGGCGTCACGCAGACGATCCCCCGGGGCCCCGCTGGGTTCATGGGCTCGATCATGCAGCTCGGGACGAACGGCGGCGGGTTCTTCGCCGTCGACCTGGCGCACCCGTTCGAGAACCCGACGGCGCTGACCAACTTCGTCTACATCTGGCTCACGCTCTCCATCCCGTTCTCGCTCACCTACACCTTCGGCAAGATGGTGCGGAGCATCCGCCACGGGGCAGCCCTGCTCGCGGCCATGGTCCTGATCTTCGGCGTCTGGGTCGGGTTCACGAGCTACGCCGAGCACCAGCCCAACCCGGCGGTCGCCGCCGCCGGAGTCGCCCACCAACCGACCGGCAACATGGTGGGCAAGGAGGTCCGCTTCGGCGACACCACGAGCGCCCTGTTCAACGTGTCGATGACGCAGACCTCCGACGGCGCCGTCGACAGCGCCACCGACTCGTACAACCCGATGGGCGGCTTCGGCGCGCTCACCGGCATGATGCTCGGGGAGGTGACGCCAGGCGGGACGGGCAGCGGCCTCTACACAATCCTCATCGACGCCATCATCGCCGTGTTCATCGGCGGCCTGATGATCGGGCGGACGCCGGAGTACCTGGGGAAGAAGATCCAGGCAAGAGAGGTGAAGCTCGCCGGCCTGGGGATCCTCGTGATGCCCGTCATCGTGCTCGTCACGACGGCAATCGCCGTCTCGATCCACGCCGGGCAGGCCGGTCCGCTCAACCACGGGCCGCACGGCTTCAGCGAGATCCTCTACGCCCTGACCTCGCAAGCCAACAACAACGGATCGGCGATGGCCGGTCTGAGCGGCAACACGGCCTTCTACAACGTCATCGGCGCCGTCGACATGCTGATCGGGCGTTTCGGCATCCTGATCCCGGCCCTCGCC
>DAHVLW010000043.1:0-3796 GCA_027320205.1 Acidimicrobiaceae bacterium | reverse complement strand
ACGAGGTCGCCTCTCGGCAGCTGTTCGACGCTGCCGCGGGACCCGGCTCGAGCGCCACCCGGGAGCACGTCGGTCTCCTGCGGAGGAGGGTGCGGGCTCCCGACGAGCGGGACCACCTTCGCGACGTGGAAGCTGAACCCGTTCGCCGAGCTCCCGGCGACGGGGAGCGTCGTCTTCACCGTGACGGTCTCGCCCGGCAGGAACGGTGCGTCTGGAAGGAAGCTCGCGCCGTCCCCGGTCGAGTAGCCGAGGAGACGGCCCGCGTGCGGGCCGCTCAGAGAACCCGTGACCTCGATCGTGCCGAGTTGGGCAAGCGGCCGGCCGAGGAAGCTGATCTGGGTCCTCGGACCGGCGCTCACCGAGCCGGGGGCCGGGGAGACGACGACGGGGGCCGGGGAGACGACGACGGGTGCCGGAGCCGCCGCGACCGGGCTCGCCTGCGGTCTCCTCAGCGCCGGCACCAGCACGAGCTAGCCGACGAACGCGACGACGAGGCCGAACGAGCGACGACCCATCCACCCGTTGCACTCGCGAGGCAGGGACCGCGGACGGGACGGAGGTCGAGGCTGGGAACGTCGCTTTCCGCACGAGTACCGTTCCTCCGATGTCGGAGCTGCGCATCGGTCAGGCCGCGGAGCTGATGGGGGTGAGCGCCGACACCATGCGGCGTTGGGTCGACGCCGGCCGGGTCGCCTCGGTGACTCGCAAGGGCGGTCGCCGCCTCGTCGACGGCGCCGACCTCGCGCGCCTCGCCGCAGAGCTGGCCGGCGAGCGCGTCCCCGACCGAACGGAGGCAGCCTGGCGGCCGCAGGGTCGGTCGGCGAGGAACCACTTCCTCGGCATCGTCAGCAAGGTCGTGAAGGATGCCGTCGCGGCGCAGGTCGAGATCCAGGCGGGGCCCCATCGCTTCGTCGCCCTGATCACCCGCGAGGCGGCCGACGAGCTCGGGCTCGAGCCGGGGATGGTGGCGACGGCCGTCGTCAAGGCGACGAACGTCGGGGTGGAGGTTCCTGAGCGCTTCTGACCGGCCCGTTCCCCTCCGGCCAGAGCGAGAGGGCGTCGGCGGGGAGCTCCAGGGCGCAGGCCGAGCCCACCTCGAGCGGCGGCGGGTCGGCAAGCCGCACGAGCACGCCGAGCCCCGGCGCGACCTCGACGCTGAGCTCGACGGAGGTGCCGAGGTCGGCGAGGTCGGCGACGCGTCCCTGCACGCATCCGGGGCTCTCCGGCGGGAGGATGCGGACGTGCTCTGGACGGATGCTCCAGAGCACCTCGCTCCCCGGAGCGACACCGTCGGTCGGGGCAGGGATGCTCGCTCCGGGAAGGGCGAGGTGGCCGGGAGCCGCGACGTGACCCCGGGCGATGTTGGCCATGCCGAGGAGGCGCGCGACCGTCGCGGAACAGGGGCGGGAGTAGACCTCCCGAACCGGTCCGGCCTGGAGCGCGCGGCCGTCGGCCAGGACGACCACCTCGTCGGCGAGCAGCGCGGCCTCCTCGGGGTCGTGGGTGACGAGCACCGTCGAGACGGCGGTCGTCCGCTGCAGCTCGCGCAGCTCTCGCTGGAGCTCCTTGCGGACCGGCACGTCGAGACCCGAGAACGGCTCGTCGAGGAGCAGGAGGCGTGGCGCGCAGGCGAGTGCCTGGGCGAGGCCGACGCGCTGGCGCTGCCCGCCCGACAGCTCGCGGGGCAGGCGGTGCTCGAGGCCCTGCAACCGGAGGCGGGCAATCCACTCCTCTGCGAGCTCACGCCTGGCGCCCACCCCGAAGAGCACCTGCTCCTCGACTCGGAGGTGCGGGAAGAGCGAGAAGCCCTGCGCGAGGTAGCCGAACTGCCGCTGCTCCGGCGCGAGTCCGCCGAGCGACTCGTCGCCGACCCAGACCTCCCCGACCTTGCGACCGCGCACGCCGGCGAGGCAACCGAGCAGCGTCGACTTGCCCGAGCCGGAGGGTCCGAGAACGGCGAGACGCCCGCTTGCACCTCGGTGTTCGAGGCGGAGGTGGAACTCGGCCTGGCGGTGGTCGAGCTCGAAGCTCACCGGCGGGCGGGTGGCAGCCGTCGGTGCGGGTGCCGCGCGCACGGCGCCGCCGGCACCGGCGCGCCGGGTGCGGCGACGCAGGTGCCGCAAGGTCGCGCCGAGGTGCAGACGGCTCACGGACACGGCGACACCCGCTGCGGCGAGCGCGAGGGCCGTCGGCGCCTGCGTCCCCGGCAGGCCGGTCTCGGAGAACTGGTTGAAGGTGTACACCGGGAGGGAAAAGGGGTGGTAGGCGAGGATCACCGTCGCCCCGTACTCGCCGAACGCCCGCAGCCAGGCGAGCAGCATGCCCGCGCGGATGCCGGGCGCCGCGGCCGGGAGGGCGACCTTCACGAAGCGCGCCGTCTCGTGGTGGCCGAGCGTCGCCGCGACGTCGAGCAGGGCGGGCTCGACGGAGGAGAACGCGGCCCGGGCGGCGACGACGAGGAACGGCGCCGAGACGAAGCTCTGGGCCAGCACCACGCCGGCCATCGAATCGGTGAGCCGGCCGACGAAGGCCTCGCCGATGAAGGTGTAAGGGCCGACGAGGTAGACGAGCAGGATTCCGCCCATCACCGGTGGCAGCGCAAGAGGGAGCTGGACGAGGATCCCGACGACCTTTGCGACCCGGCTCTTCGAGCGGGCGAGGACGTAGGCGAGCGGGATGCCGAAGATGCTCGTGAGGGCGAGGGAGACCGTCGCGCAGGCGGCCGAGATGTAGAGCGCAGGGAACAGCCCGGGCTGGTGGAAGCCGCGGTGGCTCGACGCGACGAGCCGGACGGCGAAGGCCGCGAGGGGCAGGAGGAGATAGCAGGCGAGGAGGCTCCCGAGGAGCGGGAGCGCGCCCCGCGCCCGGCGCCCCCTCACGAGCCCGACAGTACGCTCCGCAGGCTCGCCGGCACGTCGGCGGTGGCACCGTCGACGCGGATCGGGTTCGGCACGCTGAGCCCGTTGCGGGCGAGGATCGCCCGCCCCTTGGACCCGAGCATGTAGGCCACGAACGCCGCCGCTCCGGCCGGGTCGGGGGCGTCGTTGACCACCGTGACGGTGTAGTCGGCGAGCAGCTTCGTCCCCGAGAGGGGCACGGTCGGCAGCTTCGCCGCCTTCGCCTCGACGTCGTAGAAGAAGCCGGCGTCGAGCTGTCCGGCCTGCAACCGGCCGACGAGCGACTGCTCGGGGAAGACCTCCCGCGTCGAACGTGCCAGCGCCGCAAGGGCGGGGAGGTGCCGGCGCCGAGCCGTCTTCTCGAGCGCCTCGACCGCGAGCACGCCCTTCGGGTCGACCGCGGGGTCGGTCCAGCCGAGCAGGAAGCCGCGCATCGTCACGACCTTCCACCACGGCAAGGTGCGGAGGTCCTTCGCGAAGCGGCTGTGCGGGTTGTAGGCGAGCAGCAGGGGCGAGGTCGCGAACGTCGCGTACCAGGACACCCAGTTGCCGTTCGCCCGGCCCTCGAGGCTCGTGTTCACCGACGGCGCCGCGCTGATGAAGACGTCGGCCTTCTGCGTCCGTCCCTTGATCTCGCTCGCAAGCTCCTGCGACCCGGCAGCGACGCCGTTCTCCGTGTAGCCGGTGGCGGCGTGGAACGCCGGTCCGAGCTGCTGCTCCATGAGGTCGACGAGCGAGCCGGCGTAGAGCACGTCGACGGGGCCATGACCTGGCGCCGCGCCAGGCACGGCCCCTGCACGGTCGGCGGCGCGCCCGTCACGGGGCGCCGGCGACGCCGCGGCGCCGGCGACCGCCGTCGCCAGGAGGGCCGACGCCAGGAGGGCCGACGCGAGGAGGAC
>DAHVLW010000038.1:0-1663 GCA_027320205.1 Acidimicrobiaceae bacterium | reverse complement strand
CCGCGACGGCGACGAGGAGGGCGAGCACGGCGAGCGGGGGGAGCGCGCCGGCCAGCTCGCCCGCGCTCGGGAGGGTCAGCGGGATCGAGAGGGCAAGGCCCCTGGCGCCGCGACCCAGCGGTCGGGCCGGCGGCGCGAGCGCGCCGTCGGCCCAGTGGGCGAGCAGCACCGAGCAGGCGAGGCCGTAGAGGAGGAGCGCCCGGCTCGGCAGGCGGCTCAGTCCGACGACCGGGAGGTGGGCGAGCAGATCAGGGAGGGGGGTCGCGCTTCCGATGGCGACGAGGAGCCCGACGGCTCCGACGAGGTACCAGACGCGCCAGCGGACGGCACCGGGATCCCGCCAACGCGTCGCCAGCGCAGCGGTCGCGACCAGGGCCAGGATGCCCGCGTAGGCGTCGATCTCGGCGAGGTTGTACGAGCCGACATACGGCCTGAGGCCGATCGGGCCGCCACCGAGGAGGTGAGGCGCGAGCAGCGTGGTCAGCTCGCCCCAGTCGAGCGATCCCGCGCCGATGAAGCCCGGCGTCACCTGGGCGCGCTGCGAGGCCGCGACGGCGTCGGTGCCGGGGAGGACCTCGACGGCGGCGAGCGCGAAGGCGAGCATGCCCGCGAGCGCCATCCAGCCGGCGAGGATCCGGCGAGAGCCGGAGTGGAGGAGCAGGTGCCCGGCGTAGATCGCGGCGGCGAGGATGCAGTAGAAGGACGTCTCCGGGCTCCCGGCGACAGCGACGCAGGCGGCCGCCGCGGCGGCGAGCGCCGTCCACGCCGGACGGCGGTGCCGCGTCCCGTGGGCGAGGCGCTCGAGCGCGACGAGGAGCCAGGCGAGTGACGCTCCCGCCTCGACGACCTCGATGTGGACCGCCTGAGAGGAGAGGAAGCCGCCGAGGCCGTAGGACGCGGCGCCGAGGGCAGCGGGGAGCGGTCGCAGCCGGGAGAGGCGGAGGAAGCCGTAGAGGCCGACGGCGGCGCCTGCGTACGCGCCGGCGTCGGTGAGCACCCAGGCGGGCAACGGCGGCAGCAGCGCGAACAGCACGATTCCCGGGAACGCCGCTCCGGCGTCGATGCCCCCGAGGAGCGGCGAGCCCGACCAGTCGTAGGGGTCGTAGACCGGAAGATGGCCGTGTCGCAGCACCTCTCCGGCGAGCACGCGAAGCGGGAAGTCCTGGATGACGCCGTCGCCTGTCAGCAGGGGGTAGCCGGCGAGGGCGGGGACGGCGAAGAAGGCGAGCGGGACGCCGACGAGGACGGCGATCGCCAGGCGATCGCCGCGGCCGAGCGCGCCGAGGCGACTCATCAAGGCCAGATCACGGGCGCAACGGTACGATCTCGCCGTGGGCGCGAGCTGGTTCGAGGATCTGGGCGCGTCGCTCCGGAGCTCTCCCGGGCGTCTCCCTCGCCCGCTCCGGGCTGTCGTGGCCGCGGCCGACCGGCGTGGCGCGGCACTCGCGGACCTGCTCCGGCAGCGCCAGGCACGGCGGCAGGCTTCCGAGCCGGAGAAGATCCCCTACGAGCCTGGGGTGACGCGCCTCGCCCCGCTGCTCGTGCGCCCGGCCATCCTCGGGTTCGTCGCCTCGTCGGTCATCGTCGCCGGGGCGAGCCTGCCGACCTCGCCCTTCACGTTGAAGAGCGTCCAGGGGGCCTGGTGGTTCGGGGTCCCCTCGCC
>DAHVLW010000015.1:0-4129 GCA_027320205.1 Acidimicrobiaceae bacterium | reverse complement strand
GAGCTCGTCGTCGAACACGACCGTGTCAGCGTCGACGCGCTCGCAGATCCGGAGGAGCTCTGCGGCCTTGCCACGCCCGATGTACGTCGCGGGGTCCGGTGTGTCGCGGGTCTGCACCACCCGTGCGACGTCGTCGGCGCCCGCGGTGCCGACGAGGAGAGCGAGCTCGTCGAGGCTCGCCTCCACCTCGTCGTAGGTGCGCGGCCAGCCGACCACGCCGACGAGCACGATGCGCTCACGAAAGCTCCGCTCGATGAGCGTCACGCCCTGACCTCCTGCGCCTCCGGCGCTCTCCCCCCGGGCGCCTCCGGCGCTCTCCCCCCGGGCGCCTCAGGCGCCGTGTCGGCGTCGAACCCCTCGAGGTCGTCGAGCTGGACGACGCACGTCGCGACGCGCCGCGCCGGGCCGGAGAGCGCGGCCGAGGGACGTCGCAACTCGCCGGAGAGCTCGACGAGGAGGATCCCGCCGGGGTTGGAGACCTCGACCGACCCGTCGACGAGCCCCGCCGCCCGGGCCGCCGCCGCCACCGCGACGCTGCCGCTCCCGCAGGCGAGCGTCGGACCGGCGCCGCGCTCCCAGACCTGCATCACGAGCGCGTCCCGCCCCCCCGAAGCAGCGAGGAGCTCGACGTTGACCCCTCCGGGGATCGCCCGCTCGAGCAGCGGCCCGAGAGTCGCGAGCAGCGCACCGCCACGCGTGTCGACGGCCGCCTCGGCGACGTCGTAGACGACGAGGTGCGGGTTGCCGACGTCGACGCGCCGCGCGCTGAGACCTCGGAGCTCGACGGCGGCTTCGCCTCCGGGCACGAACGAGGTCGCAGGTTGCGCGGAGCCCACGACGACCTCGCCCATCTCGACCCGGATCTCGGCCCGGCCGTCACCGACGCGCCCGAGCACCTCGGCGCGGACAGGGCCGGCGACGGTGAGGACCTCGACGACCGGGCCGTCGCACAGGTGCGCGTCGAGGGCGGCGAGGGCGGCGCAACGCAGCCCGTTGCCGCTCGTCTCGGCGACGCCGCCGTCGGCGTTGCGCAGGTCCATCCGGAGCGCGTGCCCCGAGCCAGGGGGCGCCGCGCCCGCTTGCTGCACGCCGCCTGCGAGCCGAAGGTGCAAGAGCCCGTCGGCGCCGAGGCCGCGACGGCGGTCGCAGAGCGCCGCGGCGAGGCGGGCGCTCGGCGCGAGCGAGCTGCCGGGGTCGAGCAGAACAAGAAAGTCGTTGCCGAGCGCCTGGTACTTGACGAGCTTCAGCTCCACCGTTCAAGTCTCGCGCGAGCGCCCGGTCCTGCCGCCGTCCGGCCGGCCGGACGGGACACAGCCCGGTGCGACGCTCCTTCCGGGGCTCGCCGACCCATCTGACTCGAGCTCGCCTGACTCGAGCTCGCCTGACTCGAGCCCACCTGACTCGACCAGCCCGACGGCGTCGCCGAGCAGCCCGTCGTCCTCGGCGTCGAGCCACGTGATGCGCGGGTCCCGACGGAACCAGCGCTCCTGGCGGCGCGCGAAGGCGCGCGTTCGCCGCAGTGCCTCGGCGACGGCGAAGTCGTAGCTCGTCTCGCCGGAGAGCCAGGCGAGCAGCTCTCGGTAGCCGAGCGCCTGGGCGGCGGTGCGCGAGAGGCTGCCGGGCCGACGGGCGAGCGCCCTTGCCTCATCGACGAAGCCGTGGTCGAGCTGCCAGGCGAGCCGCCCGGCGATGCGCTCGTCGAGCCGGGCCCGCGGCAGCGCAAGGCCGATCTGGATCCAGACGCTCGGCGGGTAGGCGTCGATCCCCGGCCCGTAGTCGCTGAACCGGCGGCCGGACCCGACGCTCACCTCGAGGGCGCGTAGCACCCGGCGCCGGTTGCCCGGCTCGATGCGCGACGCCGCCGTCGGGTCGAGCGCGACGAGGCGTTCGTAGAGGTTGGCGACGCCGGCCGCCTCCGCCTCGCGTTCGAGGGCGCGCGCGACCTCGGGAAACCTCCCGGGCAGCTCGAGATCGTCGAGGAGGGCGCGGTGGTAGAGGCCCGTCCCGCCGACGAGGATCGGCAGGTTGCGCCGGGCGCGGATCGCCGCCAGCGCGGCACGTCCGGCAGTCTGGAACTCGGCGACGGAGAACTCCTCGTCCGGCTCGGCGATGTCGACGAGATGCCAGCGGAGCCCGCGCCGCTCGCTCTCGGTCGGCTTGGCCGTGCCGACGTCGAGCCCCCGGTAGACGGCCATCGCGTCGACGGAGACGAGCTCGGCTCGGCCGAGGTGGCGCGCGATGGCCACGGCAAGTGCCGTCTTCCCTGTCCCCGTCGGCCCGACGACGGCGACGCCGTACGGCACGGTCGGTGAGCCGGAGCAGCTGACCTGGTCTTTTGCCCCACACTCGCCCGCCGAGGCGTTTGCGCGCCGAGCCGTGGCAGCCGGGTCGCCCCGACTCGGCACGGCCCGCTCAGGCACGCTTCGCGCCTTCTCCGTCCCTCGCCGACATCCGGCACCGGGGCGGGCGGGACTTACCTCTAAGCCGCACCATGATCGGCAACCACGAGTTGCCTTACGTGGGTCGCTTCGCCTGCGGCTGGCCTCGACTTGCAACCACAGACCCGCTCGCGGCTCACCTGGACGGAGTCTACGGCCGGGCGCCGCCCTCGCCGGTGGGCACGCCGTGGTCGGCCACCTTCCGCTCGAGACGCGCCAGCTCCTCGCCCTCGATCGGCTCTGCCTCCTCGACGAGCAGCACCGGGATGCCGTAGCGGATCGGGTAGCGACGCTTGAGCCGCATGTTGATCAGGCTTTCCTCGTCCTCGAGGTACCACAGCGGCTGCTTGTCCTCCGGGCAGACGAGGATCTCGACGAGGAGCGGGTCGAGTCCCATGCTCACACCGGCCGGCTCGCCGCGTCGATGTCCCTGCGCACCTCGTCGAGGTGCGCAGGGAGCGCGGCGGCCTCTCTCGCCTCGACGTTCAGCCTGAGGAGCGGCTCGGTGTTCGACGGGCGCAGGTTGAACCACCAGTCGCCGAGGTCCGCCGTCAGGCCGTCGAGCCGGTCGAGCGCCGCCCCAGCCTTGGCGTAGCGCTCCGCGACCGCCTCGACGACCTCCGCCGGGTCACGCACCTCGGTGTTGACCTCCCCGGAGCCGGCGTAGCGCTCGTAGGGCTTGCGCAGCTCGGACAGCGGGATCTTGGCTCGAGAGAGCACCTCGAGGACGACGACGGCCGCGATGATCCCCGAGTCGGCGCGGAAGTTCTCGCGGAAGTAGTAGTGGCCGGAGTGCTCGCCGCCGAAGACGGCGCCGGTCTCGGCCATCACCTGCTTGATGAACGAGTGCCCGACCCGGGTGCGCACGCCCTTGCCGCCGTGCTCGGCGATGACCTCGGGCACTGCGTGGGAGCAGATGCAGTTGTAGAGGATCGTCGCCCCGGGGTAGCGCTCGAGCATCGACTCGGCGACGATCGCCGTCGTCGTCGAGCCGGAGATGGGCTCGCCGAGGTCGTCGACGAGGAAGACGCGGTCGGCGTCGCCATCGAAGGCGAGGCCCGCGTCGGCGCCGGTCGCCCGGATCCGCGCCCGGAGGTCGGCGAGGTTGGCCGGCTGGATCGGGTCGGCCGGGTGGTTCGGGAACGTGCCGTCGAGCTCGCCGTAGAGCAGGTCGAGCTCGACCGGGAGCTCGGAGAAGACGCGCGGCGCGACGAGCCCGCCCATCCCGTTGGCGGTGTCGGCGACGACCTTCAGCGGCGCGAGCCGGCTCGCGTCGACGAAGGACCGCACGTGGGCGGCGAACTCCTCGACGAGGTCACGCCGCTCGACGCGGAGATTCCCGGCCACGCTCTCCGTGGCGCCGCCGGCGGGGGCGGAGGCCAGCGCCTCCTCGGCCAGACGACGGACCTCGAGCAGGCCGCTCTCGGCTCCGATCGGACGCGCACCGGAGAGGCACAGCTTGACGCCGTTGTACTCGGGCGGGTTGTGCGAAGCAGTGAGCATCGCGGCAGGGGCGTTCAGGTGGCCGGACGCGAAGTAGCTCATGTCGGTCGAGGAAAGGCCGAGGTCGACGACGTCAACTCCCGTCGACGCCGCTCCCGCGATGAGCGCTCGCGAAAGCTCCTCACCGCTCGTCCGCATGTCGTGGGCGACGAGGACCCGGCGCGCCTCCTCCCGCGCCCCCGCGAAGG
>DAHVLW010000008.1:0-2549 GCA_027320205.1 Acidimicrobiaceae bacterium | reverse complement strand
CCCGCAGCTCGACGGCCCCGGGGAGGCTCCCGGGATCACCCGGTGGGTCGACGTCCAGGAGGTCGGCGGCATCCCGGGCCTCGCTCACGACGACCGACGCCCCGCGCTCGGCGAGCGCCCGCGCGGCGGCGCGCCCGCTCGTCCCGTAGCCGACGACGACGGCACGCACCCCGGCGAAGGTCGCCGCCCTGCCGCGGCGCTCGACGATCCGCTCGACGATCTCCTCGGCCATCATCCACCCCCTCCGCCTCGCGCCAGGAAGTCCGTGTAGAAGAGCCCGAGTCCAAATGCCACCGCGAGGCCGGAGATGATCCAGAAGCGGACGACCACCGTGAACTCCGGCCAGCCGGCCAGCTCGAAGTGATGGTGCAGCGGCGCCATCCGGAACACCCGCCGCCCCGTGAGCCGGAACGAGGCGACCTGTGCGATGACCGAGGTGGTCTCGAGCACGTAGATGCCGCCGAGCACGAGCAGCAGCAGCTGCGTGTCGGTGTTGACGGCGATCGCCGCCATCAGGCCGCCGAGCGCCAGTGCTCCCGTGTCGCCCATGAAGATCTTGGCCGGGGCGGCGTTCCACCACAGGAATCCGGCGACGGCCCCGAGCGCGCCGGCCGAGATGATCGCCACGTCCAGCGCGGAGCCGACGCCGATCGGATAGCAGACGCCCTTGATGCCGAGCTCGCACGCGTGGCGGAACTGCCAGAAGGCAATCACCACATAGGCCGCGAAGACCAGCGCGGCCGAGCCCGACGCCAGGCCGTCGAGCCCGTCGGTCAGGTTCACGCCGTTCGAGGACGCGATCACCATGACCGTCACCCACAGGTAGAACGCGAGCCCGAGCCTGATGCCGGTGTCGGTGATGAAGGACAGGTGCGGCGGCACGTGCCCCCAGTGCACGATCGTCCACGCGAACGCGAGGGCCACCGCCGCCTGGCCGACCATCTTCGCCGTCTTGCCGAGGCCGAGCGAGCGACGCCGGAGGATCTTGATCAGATCGTCGGTGGCGCCCACCGCGCCGAGCCCGATCATCACGCCGAGCGTCGAGAGCCCGGCCGCCGTGAACTGCTCGAAGGCCACCCTCGCGGCCAGGTAGGCGGCGACCACCGCCACGATGATCACGAGGCCCCCCATCGTCGGGGTCCCCATCTTCTCGAGGTGCCCTCGCGGCCCATCCTCGCGGATCCGCTGCCCCCATCCCCACGCGCGGAACACGCGGATGGCGACGGCGGTCAGCAGCAGGGTCACGAAGAACCCCACGGCCGCGGCGACGAGGATCGACTTCACGAGCCGCCCCCTCGAGGAAGCAGGTCGGCCGGCCCGGGCTCGGCCGCCTCGGCGCCGCGCAGCACGCGGGCGACGCGGTCGAGGCGTGCCACCCGCGAGGCCTTCACCAGGACCAGGTCGCCGGGACCGGCCAGCGAGCGCACAGCCTCGACGGCCGCCTCGGGGCCCTCGCAGGCGACGATCAGATCGGGCTCGAGGCCCTCGCGCGCCGCGGCCGCCGCGATCGGCGCCGCCCCCGGGCCGACGGCGATCAGCGCGTCGATGCCGAGGCGCGCGAGCAGCTCGCCGACCCGCGCGTGCTCCTCCGGGGCGATGGGGCCGATCTCGGCCATCTCGCCGAGCACCGCCACCGTCCGCCCCCCGGCCGCCATCCGCCGGAGGGCCTTCAGGCCGGCGGCCATCGAGTCGGGGTTCGCGTTGTAGGCGTCGTCGATGACCCGGACGCCGCCGGCCGTCTCGAACACGTCCATGCGGCCGCCCGACACGCGGGCGGTCGACAGCGCCGCCGCAGCGTCCGCGACCGGGACGCCGAGGGCCCAGCCGACCGCGGCGGCCGCCAGCGCGTTCGCCACCATGTGCTCGCCGGGAACGGCCAGCCGCGCCCTGGCCCGGCCGTCGGGGGCCACGAGGACGAAGCTCGCGCGACCCGTCGCCGGCTCGAGCTCGACGTCCTCGGCCAGCACGTCGGCGCCCGGACCCAGACCGAACAGCACAGACCGCGCCGGGGTGCGCTCCGCGCACGAGCGGGCCGACGCGTCGTCGGCGTTCAGCACGGCGACGCCGTCGGCCGGAAGCGACGCCGGCAGCTCGGCCTTCGCCTCGCGGATGGCCTCGCGCGAGCCGAGCAGCTCGATGTGGGCCACCCCGACGTTGGTCACCACCCCGACCTGCGGGCGCGCGATGTCGCACAGGGACCGGATCTGGCCGGGGCCGCGCATGCCCATCTCGGTGACGACGGCCTCGGTGCCCTCGTCCAGGGCGAGCAGCGTCAGCGGCAGACCGATCTCGTTGTTGTAGGACGCAGGGCTCGCGGTCACCCGCAGCCGCGTCGAGAGGACGGCGGCCGTCAGGTCCTTCGTGCACGTCTTCCCGCTCGAGCCGGTGATGGCGACCACGGTCGCCGCGGTGCGCCCCCGCTCGTCGGCGGCGAGCGCGGCCAGGGCGAGCCCCGGGTCGTCGACCTCGACCAGGACCGGTGAGCCGCCGGATCCGCCGGGCCGCTCCGGGGCGTCGGCGACTTCCGGCCGGCCGCGCTCGCGCCCGAC
>DAHVLW010000250.1:0-4342 GCA_027320205.1 Acidimicrobiaceae bacterium | reverse complement strand
ACAAGCGGGTCCTCGAGGCGACGCGCCTCGCGAAGGAGCGCGGCGTCCCGGTCGAGGAGGCGGTCATGGCGGCGGCCCATGGGTGACCCGAGAGGCTTTCTCCGCTACGAGCGAAAGGGCCCGGCCCGCCGTCCCGTCGAGGTCCGCGTGCGGGACTGGAGGGAGGTCTACGAGCCCTTCCCGAGAAGCGAGCTCGTCGTGCAGGCGGCGCGCTGCATGGACTGCGGCATCCCCTTCTGCCACGAGGGCTGCCCGCTCGCCAACCTGATACCGGAGTGGAACGACCTCGTCGCCAAGGACCGAACGGCCGAGGCGTCAGAGCGCCTGCACGCGACGAACAACTTCCCAGAGATGACCGGCCGGCTCTGCCCCGCCCCCTGCGAGGGCTCCTGCGTGCTCGGGATCAACTCCGATCCGGTCCTCATCAAGCAGGTCGAGCTCGAGATCGCCGAGCGGGCGGGGGGTCGCGGGCTCGAGCCGGTCATGCCGTCGAGGAGCACGGGAAAGCGCGTCGCCGTCGTCGGATCGGGACCCTCGGGCCTCGCCTGCGCCCAGCAGCTCACGCGCGCCGGGCACGAGGTCGTCGTCTTCGAGCGCGCCGAGCGGATCGGCGGCCTCGTCCGTTACGGCGTGCCGGAGTTCAAGCTCGAGAAGGCGGTCATCGACCGCCGCCTCGCCCAGATGGCGGCCGAGGGGACGGTGTTCCGCACGCGGAGCTTCGTCGGGTCGGCCGGGCCCGGCGAGGTCGGCAGCGCCTCGGCCCCCGACGCCTGGGTCGTCGAGACGGCCGAGCTCCTCGACGGCTTCGACGCCGTCGTGCTCGCCATCGGCTCGACGCGCCCCCGCGACCTCGAGGTGCCGGGCCGGCACCTCGCCGGGGTCCACTTCGCGATGGACTACCTGAAAGGGTCGAACCTCGCCTGCGAGGGGACGATCCCCGAGCCGCCGATCACCGCGGCAGGCAAGGACGTCGTCATCCTCGGCGGGGGCGACACCGGCGCCGACTGCCTCGGGACGGTCCACCGCCAGGGGGCGCGCTCGGCCCGCCAGGTCGAGATCCTCCCCGAGCCGCCCGCCACCCGTGCCGAGTCGAACCCCTGGCCGACCTGGCCGGTGGTCCTCCGCCTCGCCGCCGCCCACGAGGAAGGCGGCGAGCGGCTCTACTCGCTGCAGACGAGCGAGCTCATCGACGACGGGACAGGCGCCGTCGCTGCGCTCCGGGCCGCGCCGGTCGAACAGGTCCGCCTCGACGGGCGGGTGAGCTTCCAGCCGACGGGAGGGGCACCGCTCGAGCTCGACTGCCAGCTCGTCCTCCTCGCCCTCGGATTCCTCGGACCAGAGCGCACCGGCGTCGTCGCCGACCTCGACCTCGAGCTCGACGCCCGGGGCGACCTCGCCGTCGACGCATCGTTCATGACGAGCCACGACGGCGTCTTCGCCTGCGGCGACGCCGCGCGGGGCCAGAGCCTCGTCGTCTGGGCGATCGCCGAGGGGCGCTCGGCGGCGGCGGCGGTCGACCGCCACCTCGAGGGCGGGACCGACCTGCCGGCGCCGCTTCGTCCCGGCGCGGTCGCGCTGGCGTGAGCCCGGCGACGGGGGTGGGGCGACCGCGCCGGGCGGCGCGGCCCTGCTCGCGATGAGCGCCTCCGACGAGCGCCTCGAGGAGGTCCGAGCGGGGCTCGCCGTGATGGCCGAGCGCCTCGCCGACCTCGCCTACGAGGAGCTGCGCCGCGCCGTCGAGGCAGGGGAGGAGCGCCGGCCCGAGCTCGAGCGGCGCCTGACGCGAGCCCGGCACGCCGTCGAGCGCGCGGTGGCGATGCTCGCCCCGGGCTCGTCGCCGCAGGAATAGGCGCGGCTCACGGCGCCGTCGAAGGCTCGCCCTGGATCGTGAACAGCGGCTGCCGGGGGGAGGACGTCCGCGTGCACGTCGGCACCGGGGCTCGAGCACGCCTACGCGGAGGTGGTCGACCGCTACCACCTCGCGGTGGTCGACCTCGACATCGAGGGGGCTGCCCAGGGGGACACCGCGGCGCTCGCGCGTCAGGTGGCGGCACTGCGGTGGCTCCAGGCAAAGGCCGCCCGCGGCGGCCGGTCGAGGTCTGGCTCACCTTGCCGGTGGCGCGAGCGGGCATGCTCCTCGTCACCGAAGGCGTCGTCGACGCGATGCTGAACGGGGGCGTCGCGCTGTCCGGCGTCAACCTCGTGACGATGCACTTCGGGCCGTCCCCTCGTGGACGGCCGCGCCGACGCTGGTGGCCGTCGAGGCCGCCCCCGGCGCCTTGTGCGTCCAGCTCCGGCGGATCTTCTCCAGCCACGGCATCGCGCTCGATCCCGCCGCGGTGTGGCAGCACATGGGTGCCACGGTCCAGATCGGCCAGGCGAGCAACCCGGTGAGGCATTCACCGTCACCGACGCCGAAGGGCTCGTCCGCTCCGCCGAGTCGAAGGGCCTCGGACGCGTCTCGGACTGGTCTGCCAGCCACGACGCCCCGTGCGGTTCTCCGTCGCACCCGAGCATCGGCGGGTACTCGAGCTGCTGCTCCGGCGTCGTGCAGTCCCCGGGCGAGTTCGGTCGGATCTTCGGAGCGCTCAGCGGTTCGGCGACGGAGACGGCGCCACTCGTGCCCTCCCGCCGCTGACGGCCGCGCGAAGGACCAGCGGCCCCCGACGGCATAGCAACCACTCGCGCGCGAGCACGGCGGACCAGCGAGTGATCCCCACGATGGATCGTCCGGCGAGCGGCCTGGACGCGCCCACCCTTTCTTGCCGTCCACGCGATGCGCGGGGAGAGATCGGACAGGCGATGCTCGCTTGACCAACCGGTGCAACTGTCGCATATGCCGCGTCAGGCTGCGGGGCGGCATGGCAGCATCCCGATCTCTGGTCAGTCGACTTCCGCACTCTTGAGCGACCGCACTCGGTCGCCCGGCGCGGGAGCGGCATGACCTGAGGTCCACTCCGGAGTGCAGAGAGGCTGTGCCTATGCCACCCTCGCCGGCCATGGTCTTGCCCGCTGCGCCGTCGTCTCCAGAATGCGCCAGGGTGCAGTGCTCTTCGACCCCCCACCGCCGAGGACCGGCAAGCGTGGTCGGCCGAGGAGGAAGGGCAAGCGCCTTGCGACGCCGCCGGAGCTCGCCGCCAGCGCGAGAGCCTGGCGCGAGGTCGAGCTCGACTGGCGAGGTGAGAAGAGCAAGCGGCTCGTCTGGACCAAAGACGTGCTGTGGTACCAGGTCTGCCCCGAGGCGCTCGTCCGCCTCGTCGTCGTTCGTGACCCGGAGGGGATCGAGCACGACGACTACTTCTTCACCACCGACCTCGAGATGGCGCCAGCCGAGGTGGTGGAGACCTACGCCGGCCGGTGGTCGATCGAGGTGTGCTACCGCCAGGTGAAGCAGGACCTCGGTGGCCAGCAGCCCCAGAGCTGGAAAGACAAGGGGCCAGAACGCGCTGCCGGCCTGTCGTTCCTCCTCTATGGGGCGATCTGGATCTGGTACATCACCGTGAGCGGAGAGCGCCCAAGATTCTCGGTGACGCCCTGGTACCCAAAGAAGCGCCTCCCCTCCTTCGCCGACGCCCTCGCCGAGCTACGTCGGGTGTTGTGGCGCGAGCGAATTTCCGCTTCCTCCGGGGTGCCTGCGCTGAACGAGGAAACCGTCACTCTATTGATCGAGGCCCTCGCAGTGGCTGCGTGATGGTCCACGGGCGCCTCCGACCAGCAGCGCAAAGTGCGAGAGCCGACAATCAAAGAAGCAATCGAGGAAGTAAGCCTCATAGATCGGCTCCAGCAGCAGTCTCGCCGCAGCTTGGACCACCCGATCACGGATGGCGGGAACGCCGAGAAGCCGCTCACCGCCACCGGACTTTTCGATGGTCACCCGCCGCACCGGCAACGGCCGGTAGGTGCCGTTCTTGAGCTCGGAGGCCAGTTCGTCCAAGAACGCCCTGACCCCTTCGACGCCGCCCTCCTCTATCTGGGCGATGCGGACGCCGTCCACCCCGGGGGCGCCGCCGTTCCTGGCGACGTCTACCCACGCCCTCCATAGGAAGTCCGGGCGATGGACCTTGTCGTAGAGCGCATGGAAGCGTCTCGTCGGCGACCGCTCGGCCGCCTGGTACAGCTTGTCCTGAAGATCACGGACCTTGTCGAGGGTGGTGTTAGCCGCAGGGGCATTCACCGGTTTCTCCTTCCATCGCAAGCATGTGATGCAGCCGGGGCCCTTCGCTCGGACCGTGTTGTGTTGTCCCGGCCGTCGTCGCTACTTCGGCCCCATCCGGCGCCGTGCCGGCTCGATGCGACTTCCCGTTGTGCCGGTCATACGCATCGGCTGCTCCTGGCGATCGCT
>DAHVLW010000217.1:0-7361 GCA_027320205.1 Acidimicrobiaceae bacterium | reverse complement strand
CCTTCTCCGACCTCCTGCTCTACGTTCCGCTCGACCAGTTCTCCCTCGCGGTCGCCAGGCCGGGCGGCGAGGTCGCAGTGGGCCTGCACTTCGTCGTCCTCGGCCAGATGCGCCCGACGACCAGCGCGACGCTCTTCGAGCTCGACCTCGTCGGCCAGGTCGTCCCTGCCGCAGAGCTCCCGCTCGTTCTGGAGTCCTGGCGTCGCGGCGTGGTGATCACGGGCGCCCGGAGCGGCGCAGCGGGCGAGGAGGGCGCCTGGCGCGACCAGTGCGTCCCGGTGCGATGGCGGGGCGAGGTGGTCGGGGTGCTCGACCGGGTCTGGTCGCCGACCGGTGGGCGCCGGACGGGCGGGCTCGAGCGCGTCTACCTGCGGCTGTTCGACCGGCTCGCGGCGATGGTCGCCGCCGGCGTCTACCCGTTCGTGAGCGACGACGCCGACGTCGAGGAGGCACCGCGTGTCGGCGACGGCGTGCTCGTCCTCGACGCCGAGGAGCGGATCGTCTTCGCCTCGCCGAACGCGGTGAACGCGCTGCACCGGATGGGGATCGTCTCGACGATCCTCGGATCGACGCTGGCGGCGCTCGGGGTGGAGGGCGAGGCCGTCGGGCACGCCCTGTCGCGCCGGGTGCCGGTCATCGAGGAGGTGGAGCGCCCGCCCGACGTCATCGTGCTCCTCCGCTGCATCCCCCTCGTCGACGACGGGGCGGTGACCGGCGGCCTCGTGCTGCTGCGGGACGTGACCGACCTCCGCCGGAGAGATCGGCTGCTGCTCTCGAAGGACGCCGCGATCCGGGAGGTGCACCACCGGGTGAAGAACAACCTCCAGACCATCTCCTCCCTGCTCAGGCTGCAGTCACGCCGGCTCGAGGACCGAAACGCCCGGGTCGCGCTGCTCGAGGCCGAGCGGCGGATTCGTGCGATCGCCCTCGTCCACGAGATCCTCTCCCGGGAGCCGGGTGAGCAGGTGCCCTTTGGGGAGATCGTGCCGGCGCTCGTCGAGCTCGCCAGGGATGCGACCGAACCGGGTCGCCGCGTCGAGATCCGCGTCGAGGGCGACGCGGGGGACCTCGTCGCCGACGTCGCGACCCCTCTCGCCGTCGTCATCGCCGAGCTCTTGCAGAACGCCGCCGAGCACGCCTTCGTCGAGGTCGCCGGCGCCGAGCCGACGGTCGAGCTCGCGCTGGCGAGCGACGGGTCACGGCTCGAGGTGGAGGTCAGGGACAACGGCCGCGGCTTCCCGGAAGGCTTCGACATCGACAGCACCAGAAGCCTCGGCCTGTCGATAGTGCGCGACCTCGTGCGCAGCCAGCTGTCGGGCACGATCGCCGTCAGCTCCGGCCACGGCGCGCTCGTGCGCCTTGAGGTACCGCTCCAGGCGAACGCTGTCGTGCCGCCGCCGCGGGGCGGCTAGGAGCCGTTCAGGACGCCCGGCGTTGGCGCGCCAGCCACGCCTTCCGGAGCTTCTTGCGCTCCTCCTCCGACGCGCCGCCCCAGACGCCGGACTCCTGGTTCGTCGCGAGGGCGAACTCGAGGCACGTCGCCTGGACCTCACACTCGTCGCAGACCGCCTTGGCCTCCCGGATCTGGTCGACCGCCAGGCCGGTCGTCCCGATCGGGAAGAACAGATCGGGGTCCGTGTCCCGGCACGCCGCCCGCTCGCGCCAGGAATCCCCGTCCCACTCGATCGTCCTGTTCCAGCTGAGGGCCACGTTGCCTCCTCGCAGTAGGCGCTCTCCCAGCGCTCCCGGCAGTGCTCGTGCATGACTTCACAAGGCGGGGCGGCCCCCCTCCCCGTCCTGCGCTCGCCGCCTCCTACAGCAGATCGGAGCACTGGCCGAGGCGAGATGCTACGCCCGGAGGTCGCAAGCGGGCAAGGATCTGCCGGCCGCGCCCAGCGCGCCGTTCGGCCGCGGCATGCTCGTCGGGCGTGTCGGGAGCGACGAGGGTGCCGGTGCGAGCCGTGCGGCTCGCGGGGATCGCCTGCGCGTTGGCGCTGGTCGTCGCCGGCGCGGGCGAGATCCTGCCGTCGCGGCTGGCGCCGGCGGCGTCCGGTGCGCGCTCGGCGGCATCGTCGGCGATCTCGCCCGCGCCGCCTGCCGCCCGCCTGCTCGGGGCGAGGCGCCGGAGGGCCTCGCCGTGGCCGCCGCCGCTCGAGCGGCCGAGCGCGGCCCATCCGATCACGATCCTCGAGGTCGGGGACTCGCTCGGCCAGGACCTCGGGATCGGGCTCTCGGCGCTGCTCGCGGCCAACCGCACGGTCCGCCTGTTCCCGGATGCCGTCGGCTCGACGGGCCTCGCAGCCGTCTGGTACTACGACTGGCCAGTGCGCCTCGCGGCCGATATCGCCCGCTACCGTCCGCAGCTCGTCATCGTCATGCTCGGCGGCAACGACGCGCAGAGCTTCGACGTCGGTCCCGAGTACGTGGGCTTCGGGACGCCGCTGTGGCGGCGCGTCTACGGCGAGCGGGTGGCGACGATGATGCGCGAGGCGACCTCGGCCGGGGCGCACGTCCTCTGGGTCGGGATGCCGATCATGTCGCCGAGCTCGGTCCTCTCGAACGCCTCGATGCAGCTCGAGAACTCCGTCTACGCGAGCGAGGCGCACCAGCACCGCGGGGTGCAGTTCATGTCGACCTGGCGCCTCTTCGCCAGTCCCGCGGGCCAGTACACCGAGTACCTGCCCGGCGCCAAGGGCCAGCTCGTCCAGGTCCGCGACCCCGACGGGGTGCACATCGACATTCCCGGCGGGACGGACCTGATCGCGGCGGCAGTGCTCAAAGAGCTCAACCACCTCTGGCACCTCGGCGTCTGATCGGTCGGCGGCCCGCCGCCGGGGAGCTGCCGGGCCCGCCGCGTGTCAGGCGCCGCGACGGCGCTCCCGCGAGGCGGCGATCTCCTTCTCAGCCGCCGAACGGTCCGACCACTCGGCGCCCTCGACGTGCTTGTTCGGCTCGAGTGCCTTGTAGACCTCGAAGAAGTGCTGGATCATCCGGCGCTCGTGCTCGGGGATGTCGTCGAGGTCCTGGAACGCGTCGTAGCGCGGGTCGCCGGCCGGGACGCAGACGACCTTGTCGTCCGGCCCCTTCTCGTCGGTCATCACGAACAGCGCGATCGGCCGCGAGCGGACGAGGCATCCAGGGAAGGTCGGCTCGGCGACGAGCACGAGGGCGTCGAGCGGGTCGCCGTCGCGCCCCAGGGTGTCCTCGACGAAGCCGTAGTCCGTCGGGTACCGGGTGGCGGTGAACAGCGTCCGGTCGAGGCGGACCCGCCCGGTCTCGTGGTCGACCTCGTACTTGTTGCGCTCGCCCCTCGGGATCTCGATGACGACGTCGAACTCCACCTGCAGCCTCCTCGTGCTCCGCGACCGGGCGGACCGGATCGCACGACGCCCGGCGCCGGGCTCACGGTCGCCCGGCCGAGCGGAATGGTAGCGAGGTCACCTCCGCTGCCTCGTCCCCGCCAGCCGGGCGAGGCGCGCGACGAGCACCTCGAGGACGAGATCGCCCTGCAGCCCGGTGGTGCCGCGCAGGTCGAGGTCGGCGGCGGCGAGGAGCGACACGGCGCGGGCCACCCCCTCGTGCCCGAGGCGTCTCGACTGGGCGAGCGCTTTCTTCGCCGGGTAGGGCTTCAAGCCGGTGGCCGCCGCCGCCGCCAGCTCGTCGCGGGCGTCGCCGCCGTCGAGGCGGAGCATCGCGCCGAAGTGGCGGTGCAGGGACGCCACGACCTGGAGGGGGTGGCGCTCCCCGGCGTCGAGCATCCGGTGGAGCACCGCGACGGCGCGGCCGGTGTCCCCGGCGTCGACGGCGTCGGTGAGGTCCCAGGGCGCCGCGCCCCCGGCGCCGCCGAGGAAGGGCTCCAGCTCATCGGCGCCGATCCTCGCCCGCTCCCCATAGGCGGCGGCGAGCTGCGCGAGGACGCCCTCGAGGCGGGAGACGTCCTCCCCGAGGTGCTCGGCGAGCCTGTGCGACGCCTCCGGCGTGAGCCGCACGGGTGCGTCCTTCATCCGAGCGGCCCACCAGGCGCTGCGCGCGCTGGCGGTCGCGCCGGGGGCGGCGTCGAGGACCTCCCCGACCGCCCGGACCGCCTTCGACAGCGCCGCCGGGGCGGCGCGACCGGGGTGGACGAGCACGAGCACGGTCGTCTCGAGCGGCTCGGCGAGGTACCCGGCGACCAGGCGAACCTGCGCGGCGTCGAGGGCGCTCGTGTCCCGGAGCACGACGACGCGCTGCTCGCCGAGGAACGGCGGCGTGCGGCAGGCCTCGAGCGCGGCGGCCACCGGAGCCGCTTCCTCTCGTCGGGGCTCGCCCCGCCCGGGCTCCCCGTACTCCTCGACGGGGGCGGGCGACGCGCCCGCGCAGAGCCGGTCGAGGAGCGCGCTGAGCGCCTGGCTGACGAGGCCCGGATCCTCGCCCTGGACGAGATAGGCGCGCCCGTCGCTCATGACGCGAGCAGCCCGGCGAGCACGTCCGCGACGCGGCGGGTGCCGGCGACGTCGTGGGCCCGCAGGACCCGGCAGCCCCGCGCGACGCCGAGCGCCGCCGCCGCGAGCGACGCCTCCCGGCGATCCTCGAGGGCAAGGCCGAGCCAGCCGCCGAGGAAGGTCTTGTTGGACGCCGAGAGCAGCAGCGCGGGGCCGATCGCTGCCAGCCGGTCCGAGGCGCGCAGCAGCTCGATCGAATGGGCCGCGGTCTTGCCGAGGTCGAGGCCGGCGTCGAGGAGGACCCGATCGGCCGGGATGCCGGCCTCGAGCGCTCGCCCGTACAGCTCCCGGAGCCGGTGCTCGACGGCGTCCACGACGCCGTCGCCCGGGTAGTCCGGCTCGGGGTCGGCGACGCGGGGTGCGAGGCGGATGTGCGTGGCGACGACCGACGCCCCGGCGCTCGCCGCGACCTCGAGGTAGCGAGGGTCGGCGAAGCCGCTGATGTCGTTGCCGAGCACGGCGCCGGCGGCGAAGGCCGCCTCGGCGACGGCGGCGCTCCAGGTGTCGACGGATACCGGGACGTCGAAGCGGGCGCCGAGCGCCTCGATCGCCGGCACGACGCGCTCGAGCTCCTCGGCGAGGGGAACCTCAGGTCCAGGCCCTGCTCGCACCCCTCCGACGTCGAGGAGGTCGGCCCCGTCCGCCACGCACCGCTCGGCGCGGCGCAGGAGGTCGTCGAGGGCGAAGGTCGCGCCGCGGTCGAAGAACGAGTCGGGCGTCCTGTTGAGGATCGCCATGACGAGCGCGCGGCTCGTGACGTCGAAGCGGTGACCGCCGAGGGCGAGCTCGAGCGGCCCGTCGGGGCGCAGGACCCCGCTCCCGCCGCGGCGGCGCGCGGCCCCGGCGCGGAGGATCAGAACAGGCGCGCCGCGAGCGAGCGGCGGTGCTGCTCGCGCCGGGGGTCGTCGGGTCGCATGGTCTCCAGGAGGTCGAGGTACTCCCTACGGGCCGCGTCGTCCTCCCTGACGCGTTCGAGCAGCTCGGCGAGCCGCAGCTCCATCGAGCCGTCCGAGGCGACGCCGGCCTGGTCGCCTGCCGCAGCGAGGCGTGCGAGCGCGGCGACCCGGCGCGTCTCGGCCGTCTCCGGCACCTTGGTGAGCCACGCGAGCGCTTCGTCGCTCGCCCCGCGATCGACGAGCAGCGTGGCGAGCTTCACGACCGCACCCTCGTGACCGGGCTCGATCTCGAGCGCCCGGCGCAGCGACGCCTCGTCGCCGGCCTCGGCGAGCCTGTCCGCCTCGCTCGGCTCGGCGACGAGCCTGGCGACGAACTCGCGCACGGCGGGCTCGGGGAGCGCGCCGACGAAGCCGTCCACCACCTGGCGCCTGCTCACCGCGAAGACCGCCGGGATCGACTGGACCCTGAAGGCGGCGGACACTTGCGGGCTCTCGTCGACGTTGACCTTCGCGAGCTCGACCTTGCCACCGGTCGCCCCGACGACCGCCTCGAGGATCGGGCCGAGCGTCCGGCACGGCCCGCACCATGGTGCCCAGAGGTCGATGACGACCGGGACCTCGTCCGAGCGCGCCATGACGGACTGCTCGAAGGTCGCATCGGTCACGTCGACGGCCACGCCCCGACGCTACCGGCTCCCCGCTCCAGGCGAGCGCGCATCCGGACGTCAGTACCGGGATCGAATGCGCGAGGCGCGCCGGTGGCGACATCGCGACGTCGATCGCCGGGGGGGACAGGAACATGTACCGGGCGAGGCGCTGCGGCCGGGACCGCGCCGTCGCCGAGGACGGGACCCGCCGGCGGAGAAGCTAGGCGACGAAGTACTTGGCGCTCGGATGGTGGCAGACGAGGGCGAGGGTGGTCTGCTCGGGCTCGAGCTGGGCCTCGTCGGTCACCGTCACCCCGATGCGCCCGGCTTCCAGGAGGTCGACGACCTTTGCGTTGTCCTCGAGCTCGGGGCACGCCGGGTAGCCGAAGGAGTAGCGCCCTCCCCGGTACTTCTGGCGGAACAGGCCGCGCAGCGTCGGGCCGTCCTCCCCGGCGAAGCCCCATTCCTGTCGCATCCTCGCGTGCCACAGCTCCATCAGCGCCTCGGTCATCTCGACGGAGAGCCCATGGAGCCCCACGTAGTCTCGGTAGCGGTCGGCGCCGAAGAGCTCCCGGGCGCGCGCCGACGCCCGCGGGCCCATCGTCGCGACGACGAGCCCGAGGTAGTCGGCCTCGCCCGAGTCGAGCGGCCGGAGGAAGTCGGCGATGCAGAGGTACGGCGCTTCCCGCTGGCGCGGGAGGTCGAAGCGGGCGAGCTCGCGGCTCCCGGACCCGTCGAGCACGACCAGGCTGTTGCCGACCGCCGCGGCGCGGAAGTAGCCCCAGGCGACCTGCGGGACGAGGACGTCCTGGGCCTTGGCCTCGTCGAGGCGCAGGCGGAGCTCGGCGCGGACGCGCTCTTTGAACTCCGCGTCGTCCTCGCCGCCCTCGGGGCGGTAGCCCCACTGGTTGCGGAACAGCGCGGTCTCGTTGAGATAGGCGCGCACCTCGTCGAGCGCGATCCCCTTGGCGACCCGGCTGCCGAGGAACGGCGGCACGAAGACGGGGTTGTCGGCCCGGGCCTCCGGCGAGCGCGCGGGCAGGGTGGAGGGGTCGACCATGGCGAGGCGGGTGCTCTTGCGCCCGGGAAGGACTCGCCCCGTCGGCTCCCTGCCGAAGGCGGCGTCGTCCGCGCCCGAGCGCTTGAGCTCCATCAGCCGCTCGAGCGTCCGGAGCCCCTCGAAGGCGTCCCTTCCGTAGAAGACCTTGCCGTCGTAGACCTCTCGAAGGTCCCGCTCGACGTAGCTGCGCGTCAGCGCGGCCCCGCCGAGCAGCACCGGCAGGTGCGCGGCGCCGCGGCGGTTCATCTCCTCGAGGTTCTCCCGCATGACGAGGGTG
>DAHVLW010000167.1:0-3980 GCA_027320205.1 Acidimicrobiaceae bacterium | reverse complement strand
GATCGGGGCGGCCTGGTGCCTCCCGCTCGGCCTCGGGCCGTCGCTGTTCAGCAGCGACGTCTACAGCTACATGGCCCAGGGCATGATCCTCCACCTCGGCCACAGCCCGTACCACGACGCGCCGGCGGTGCTCGCGCACCTTGGCGAGGGCCACCTGCTCGACGCGGTGTCGCCGTTCTGGAGGCACACGACGGCCCCGTACGGGCCGCTCTTCTTGGGCATCGCCTCCGTCCTCGTCGGCGCCCTGCACGGCGATCTCGTCGCGGGCGTCCTCGCCCTGCGGGTGCTCGAGCTTGCCGGCGTCGCCCTTTGCGCCGTGTTCGTCCCCCGCCTCGCCCGCCTCCTCGGCGCCGACCCGGCGCTTTCGACCTGGCTCGTCGTCCTGAGCCCGCTCACCCTGCTCGAGCTCGTCGCCGCGGGCCACAACGACGCCCTCATGGCCGGGCTCATGGTCGCCGGCGTGACGCTCGCGCTGGAGCGGCGGCCCTATCTCGGCGCCGCCCTGTGCGCGCTGGCAGCGACGGTGAAGCTGCCCGCGCTCGCCGGCGTCGCCTTCATCGTGGTCGCGACGGGCCGCGAGCGTGCCGGCGCCCGCGAGGGCCGAGGCGCCCGCGAGGGCGTGCTCTTCGCGCTGACGGCGTCCGCGCTCGCTCTCGCCGTGCTCGCCGCCGTCAGCGCCCTGACCGGCGCGGGAGCGGCGTGGGTCTCTCCGAGCGTGATCTCGACGCCGGGAAAGGTCCACCTCGCGGTGACGCCGACGACCGCGCTCGGCTGGACGGCGGGATCGCTCCTGCACGCCGCGGGCATCGCCGTGCGCTCTCGCTCGATCGAGTCGGCTCTCGGCGACGCCGCGCTTGCCGCCACGGCCGTCCTCGGCCTCGTGCTGCTCCGGCGGGTGCGGCTCGAGACCCTGGTCACCGCGCTGGCGGCGTTGCTCCTCCTCGTCGTCGCCGCCGGTCCGGCGACGTGGCCGTGGTACTTCGCCTGGGGCCTCTCGCACCTCGCCACCTGCCGCGGACCGCAGCGCTCCCGGCTGCTTGCCCTCGCCATTGCCGCGATCGTCTTCGAGGTGAAGCCCGACGGCATCCTCGGCCTGCCGTTGCAGGCGGCCCCGGCGGTCCTCGCCGGCTACGTCCTCCTCGCAGGCGCGGCCTGGGTGGCGGTGCGATGCTCGGCGAGGAGGCGCGCGGGGGCGGAGACCGAGCAGGTGCAGCCGCTATCCGGGCGCGGCGCGTTGCTGTGAGCGGGGCGAGCGTCGCGTGAGCCGGGCGACCCTTGCGCCCCGGCACCTGCGCCAGACGGACCTGGCGGAGCGGGGCGACCGGGCCGGGTGGCGCGACGTCGCCGTCGTGCTCGCTCCCGCGGCCGCCGCGCTCGTCATCGCGGTCGTCGAGATCAGCTCGCGCAGCATCTGGATCGACGAAGCGGCGAGCGTGACGATCGCCGCCCAGCACGGCAGCGCCCTCTGGGCGGCGATCGCCCACGACGGCGGGAGCATGCTCGGCTACTACCTGCTCCTCCACGTGCTCGACCTCGCACTGGGCAACGGGCCGCTCGTCATGCGGCTTCCCTCGGCACTGGCGACGGCCGCCGGCGCAGGGATCCTGGCCGAGATCGGGCGGCGCTGCGTGAACCGGCGCGCCGCCCTTGCCACCGGGCTGCTCGCCGCCGTGAGCCTGCCGCTCGTCAACTGGGGCCAGAACGCCCGGGGATACGCGCCGATGGTCGCCTTCATCGAGGCCTCGTGGCTCGCCCTGGTCGTCGCGCTCGGCGCGCCGGCGCGCTCGAGGCGGGCGCGCCGGGCCTGGGTCGCCTACGCCGCCTGTACGGCGCTTGCCATGTACATGACCTTCGTCGCCGCCCTCGTCGTCCCGGCGCAGCTCGTGCTGCTCATCCGGCACAGGCGCCGCGCGCGGGAGATGCTGCTGTCCCTTGTCGCAGCCGCCGTTGCCTCGGCGCCGATCGCCGTGCTCGCCGTCCGCAGGGGCACTGGGCAACTGTTCTGGGTGCCGCGGCCGGATAGTGCAGAGCTCGTCCAGATCTTGAAGACGCTCTCCTCCTCCTCCCTCCCGCCGACCTATCCTCAGACCGCGACGAGCGACGCGCTGCTCGTGCTCACGGGCGCTGCCGCCCTCGCCGCGGCGGGTCTCGTGCTGTCCAGCAAGGCGCGGGCCGGCATGCCCGAGGTGTGGCTGGTCGCCCTCTCATGGCTCGCCGTGCCCTTCTTGGCCGACCTCGCAGAGTCGCTCGTCGGCCAGTCCATCTTCGAGTCGCGCGAGCTCCTGCTCTCCGTGCCCGCCGTCACCCTGCTCCTCGGCGCCGGGCTCGCCGACCGCCGCCTGCCCTCGGCTCTCGGCAGCGGTGCTCTCGGGACGCTGGTCGTGCTCCGGATGCTCCAGGTCGTGCCGACCTACGGCATGTCGCCAGAGAACTGGCACGCGGCGATCAGCTACGTGCTCTCGCACTCGACGGGCGCCGACTGTGTCGCCTTCTACCCGTCCGACGGGCGCATGGCTTTCAAGTACTACATGGGCCCCCCCTCCTCGCGGACGGACCCGCGCCCGGTGCTGCCGTCCGCCCCGTGGACGACTGATCGCGCCTACGTCGAGCGCTACGTGACGTTCGGCGCACGTGAGCTCGCGCGCGTGGCGTCGAGCTGCCCGCGGCTCTGGCTCGTCTCGAGCCACGTCGGCTCGGCGTCCGGCCCGCCGGGCTCGGTAGCCAACTACCAGAGGTACCTCGCCCTCCAGACCTCGCTGGCGCGCGCCTACGGTCCGGGGAGGACCGTCGCCTTCGGCTGGTCGGCTCCCGTCGACGTCGAGCTGTTCGCGCGCTGAGCCGAGCGGTCTCCCTGCGAGCGCTGAGCTCAGGGGCGCAGCGCGATGCCGACGTAGGTGAGCGCGCTCATGCCGAGGAGCGCGACCGTGCTCACGGCGACGACCGCCTTGAACGCCGCGCCTTCCAGGCGGCGGGCGAGGACGATGACCAGCGGGAATGCGGTGATCAGGAGGCGCGGGTTGGGCGGGGTGTTCTGCGAGGGGAGGGCGAGAAGGCCGATGCCGAGGGTCCAGACGAGCGCCTCGGGAGACACCGCCCGGTGCTCCTTGAACAGCATCCAACCGGTCAGCAGGAGAAAGACCGTCCCGAGCAGGGCGACGACGAAGTTCAGGTTGACCTGGTGGTAGTCGAAGTGGGAGAAGGAGATCTCGTTCGCGAGCTGGCGCACGGTCCGAACGAGGGCAAAGGCGCTCGTGCGCTCGCCCCAGCCATCCCGCTGCGCAGTCAGCGTCGCGAACGGCGATCCGGTCCACGCCCAGAGAAAGAGCGCGACACCTCCGACCCCCGTGAGGGAGAGCGCGGGCGCGACGAGGCTGCCGCGCCAGTGACGGCCGCCCCCGTCGCCCCCGTCGCCGCCGTCGCCCTGGCCGCGGCGGCGCGACTCGAAGAATGCGGCGACGGCGCAGGTGGGGACGATGGCGAGGGCGTCGGGCCCGATCGCCGTCGACAGCCCGGCGAGCACCCCTGCCAGGGCGAGCCGGCGGCGTTGCAACGCGAGCATGCAGCCGGCGACGAGCGGGAGGAGCAGGCCTTCGGAGTAGACCATGGAGAACACGACCGACCCCGGGAACGCCGCGAAGATCACCGCGGCCCGCCGGCCGGCATCCTCACCCCACCAGCCAGCGGCGAGGCGTTGCACGAGGATCGTCGCGACGAGCCCGCCGATCCCGGAGACGACGAGCCCGGCCGGCTCGTAGCGCAGGCCGAGCACGTGGGCGACGAGCCACATCACCATCGGGTACAGCGGGAAGAAGCCGAGGGTCGACTGGTGCAGCAGGACCTGGTGGGGGTAGCCGTGCCAGGCGATGCTCAGGTACCAGAAGCCGTCCCAGTTGCCGAGCTCGTTGAGCAGGGAAGTGTGCTGCAGGGCGCCGTCGACGACCGCGTCGAGCAGCAGGAGGACACGTGAGACGGCGTAGACG
>DAHVLW010000156.1:0-5122 GCA_027320205.1 Acidimicrobiaceae bacterium | reverse complement strand
ACCTCGTCGCCGACCTTCACCGACGCCGACGAGACCCTTTGGACAAGCGCACGCACCGGCCGAGGGTACCGCCGGTGCCGGAACTGCCGGTGCTGCCAATCCGCATCGGCCCGGCTCGGCCCCGGGCCGGCGCGGCGCCGGCCGGCACGACCCGAGCCGCGAGCTCGGTCCCGCCTAGGCGAGCTTCATGAACATCTTCTGGACTTCCTCGAGCGGGTACCCGTCTGCGGCCGCCTCCTCGGGGTGCTCCACGCAGAAGGCAAGCCCAGCGGCGACGATGCGGAAACCCACCTGCTCGAGCGCCTTCGTCGCCGCGGACACCTGTGTCACCACGTCGCGGCACTCCCGCCCGCCGTCGAGCATCCGCTCGATGCCCTGGAGCTGCCCCGCGATCCGGTGCAGCCGGTTGCGCACGTCCTCGACCACATCCTCCGCGAGCTCCACCGACCTGCTCCTCATCCCCTCCTCGGCGTGGCCCGCCGAAGGATCTCGCCTGTCTCTTCTCACCCGCTCAACACTCGCGCCCGCCAGGCCGGCGCGGCACGTCGTCCACGATACCCGGCGATACCCCAGCCAGTATCGCTTCGAGGACGGGAGCCGCCGGCGGGTCCGCCCGCCGCACGGTCGCGTGCGCCAGCGCGCGGCCACGTGCTCCAGGATGATACCCTCTGGGGTATGAGGAGCCATGCCGGCGCCTGCCCTCGCGCGACGTAGGACCGGCCGTGCCACATGGGAGGACCCGATGACCCAGGAACCGGGCGCACGCCCGCACCGAGTGCTCGTCTTCACGACTCCGACGTGCCCGTGGTGCAAGAGGGCGAAGAGCTACCTCCAGAGCCAGAAGGTGCCGTTCAAGGAGGTCGACGTCAGTCGCGACCCTCGCGCCGCCAACGACCTCGTGCGAAGAACGGGCCAGATCGGCGTCCCGGTGATCGAGATCGACGGGCGCCCGATCGTCGGCTTCGACCAGCGCCGCATCGACCGCCTCCTCGGTCTCGGCGCGCACGCATGATCCCGCGCGTCGACCCGCGCCGGGCGACGACGTCAACGACAGCGAAGCAAGCAATGAGAGCCAGAAGGAGCAGCAGACGATGACCGAGACCGTCCGACCCCTTGGCGCCCGCGTGCTCGTGCGGGTGCTCGAGGAAGAGAGCCTCACGACGAGCGGGCTCGTGATCCCCGACACCGCCAAGGACAAGCCCCAACGAGGCGTCGTCGTGGCGGTCGGCGACGACGAGCAGGCAATCAAGGTGGCGCCGGGGGACCGGGTCCTCTACCCGCGCTACTCCGGCACCGAGCTGCGGCTGGAAGGGACCGACCACCTCATCCTCGACGCGAACGACCTCCTCGCGGTGTTCCAGTCGGCTGAGCCTGCGTAGGTCCCTCCGGCCGCGCCTCGGCTCCCCTCGGGACGGCCTGGCGGACCGTCCCGAGAGATCAGGTCGAACCCAGTGCTACGCCCCGGCCGGCGCGAGCCGTCCGGGACGATGCGCGCGGACGAGGGCATCGATGGCCTCGCGCCCGTCCTCGAGCCTTCGGCGGACCCGCTCCGCCCGTTCGAGCTCGACTCCCGGCAGCTCGGCGGCGATCTCGTCGGGCGTGTAGAGGACCGCCGGGTCCTGCGGTCCTCCGACGCCCTCCGTCAGATTGGTGGAGTCGTGCCCGACGACGAGCACGACGCCCCCGGGCGCGAGGGCTCGCGACGCGCCCGCGAGGACGTGGCGGCGCTCGGTGGCAGGAAGCTGCAGATACATCACGGCGACGAGATCGAACCTGCCCTCGGCCGGCACCCACTCGAGCAGGTCGGCCTCGACGAGCTCGACCTGGAGTCCTCGTGCCGCGGCGAGCCGGCGCGCCTTCTCGAGCCCGACGGCAGAGAAGTCGACCCCCACGACCTCCCAGCCGCGCTCGGCGAGCCACAGCGAGTTCCGACCCTCGCCGCAGGCGAGGTCGAGCGCGCGCCCTGGGCGCATCGGCTCGACCTCGGCGACGAGGAACCGGTTCGGCTCGGCCTTCCAGACGAGCTCCTCAGCTCCGTAGCGCTCGTCCCAGCTCGATCGATCCACGTCCGGCTCCCCTCCTGCCTCCCACTGTCGCTCTCCGGCGCCTGCTCGCGACGGCGCCTGCAATGGCGGGCCGTCAGGCGAGGGTGCGGACGACCATCGCGTCGCCCTGGCCCCCGCCCCCGCAGAGCGCAACGACCCCCGTCCCACCTCCGCGTCGGCGCAGCTCGTAGGCAAGTGTGAGGGCGAGGCGCGCCCCGGACATGCCGATCGGGTGGCCGAGCGCGATCGCTCCACCGTTCGGGTTGCAGCTGGCCTGCGATATGCCGAGGTCGTCGAGCGACGCGCAGACCACCGCGGCGAACGCCTCGTTCAGCTCGAAGAGGTCGACGGCAGAGAGCGGTATCGCCGCCCGTTCCAGAGCCGCCCGCACCGCCCGCGACGGTTGGGTGAGAAGGGACGGGTCCGGCCCCGCCACCTGGCCGTAGGAGACAATCTCCGCGAGTGGCGTCCGGCCGAGCTGCTCGGCGGTCTCAGTCGAGCAGACCACGACCGCTGCGGCGCCGTCGGAGATCTGGCTCGCGTTTCCCGCCGTGATCGTGCCTGTCGGGGAGAAGGCGGACCGGAGGCGTGCCAGCGTCTCGATGGTGGTCCCCGGCAGGATGCCCTCGTCGTTCTCGACGAGCTCCGACTCGCCACGACGCCGCGGCGCGTGGACCGGCACGATCTCCTCGGCGAGCACGCCGGCCTTCGTGGCCGCCGAGGCGCGCTCGTGCGACGCGGCGGCCACGGCGTCTTGCCGGTCTCGCGAGATGCCGGCCTTTGCCGCATAGTCGTCGGTTGCCTCCCCCATGGACCGGCTCTCGAACGCACAGGTCAGCCCGTCGGACGAGATCGCGTCGACGATCTGTGCGCCGCCCAGCCGGAGGCCGCCCCTGGCGCCCGGAAGAAGATGCGGCGCCGAGGACATCGACTCCATGCCGCCTGCGACGACGACGCGCGCCTCGCCGGCGCGCACCATGAGATCGGCGAGGTGGATGGCATTGAGGCCTGAGAGGCAGACCTTGTTGATCGTCGCCGCCGGGGTCCCGAGCGGCACGCCGGCGCCGGCAGCCGCCTGGCGCGCAGTACCCTGCCCAGCACCTGCTTGGAGCACCTGGCCCATGACCACGTAGTCGACCTCCTCGCCCGCGAGCCCTGCCCGCGAGAGCGCCTCGGCGATCGCGATCGAGCCGAGCTGGACGGCCGAGAGCGTCGACACGGCTCCCGAGAGCTTTCCTATCGGCGTCCTTGCGCCGCCGAGGATGACACTGCCCGGCATGCTCCTCCCCCGTCCTGCAAGCGGGCCCACGCAAGGGCGGAGCTCGCGTCGATCGGCGAATCGCCATCGTACGTCGACCGTCCGATGGAACAAGATTGGGGCCCGAGGCACGCGCGAGGTCGGGTCATGCGAGGGAGGGCAATGGGACCGAAGAGCAGCGACTTCGGCGGGACGAGCCGAGGGGCGGCAGGAGGGCCTGCGACCGTCTCGCCCGACGAGCTTCCCGGCCTGCTCGACCTTGCGACACGTCTCGCCGAGGAGGCGGGCGCGTTGCTGCTCACCATGAGCAGCGACGAGGCACGCGCGACGTTGCGCGACGGCGCGACACGCAAGTCCTCGCGGACTGACCTCGCCACCGAGGCCGACCGTGAGAGCGAGCGGCTGATCCGCAGCGCGCTCGCCGCGGCTCGTCCCGACGACGGCATCCTCGGCGAGGAGGGAGGGACAACCCGGGGCGCTTGTGGCCTCACCTGGGTGGTCGACCCGCTCGACGGCACGATCAACTTCGTCTACGGGTTCCCGGCCTGGTCGGTGTCGATCGCCCTCGTCGACGAATCGGGCTCGGCGATCGTCGGCGTCGTCCACGATCCGGAGCGCGGCGAGACCTTCCGAGCGTCCCGCGGTCATGGGGCCAGCCTCGACGGTGACGCGCTGCACATCGGACCGCCGCCCCCGCTCGCCGAATGCCTCGTCGCGACCGGGTTCGGCTATGCCGAAGAGCGGCGACACGCCCAGGCGTCGCTGCTGCCCCGGCTGCTCCCGGCCGTGCGCGACGTGCGCCGAGCCGGCTCGGCGGCGCTCGACCTCTGCTGGGTCGCTTGTGGGCGACTCGACGCCTTCTACGAGGCCGGGCTGTCGACCTGGGACTTCGCCGCCGGCGTCCTCATCGCCGAGGAGGCTGGTGCGGCCTCCACCTCGCTGTCCGGGATCGTGCCCGGAGCGCCGACGCTCGTCGTCGGCCCACCGGACCGCCTGCCGGAGCTCGTTGCCCTGCTCGAAGGCCGCGAGCACAGCGGGCCGCACGGTTGACTGCCGGGGAGACCACCTCTCCTCACGCCGCCGGCGGCGGTCGCCGCTGGCGGAGCAGGTTGTGGTACTTGCGCACAAGAGCCGGCCGTTGTCCTGCGTGGTCGGCCCGCCCTCGCAGCAGGGGACGGCGTGGTCGGCCTGGCAGAGCTCAGCCGGCAGGTCGCAGTGGGGACGGGTGCAGCGACGGTCGCGCACCTCGAGGGCGCGGCACGTCGCGCCGGTGAAACGGACGGCAGCGCCAGCCACCCGACCACGGCCCGGCGTAGGTCGGGCTCAGCAGCCACCTGGAGGCGGCCGCAGCGTCCCGAGCCGTTGCAAGCGACCCTTCAGGCGTGCCTCGCTCCGCAGGCGGGTCATGGCGCTCCCTGGCCGACCACCGTGTCGACACGCCTCGCCAAGGCGTCGCGCCACGGGCTGTGCGATCACCTGACGACCCGGAGCGCGGAAACCCGCTCTCCGGCGAGCCGACCACCAAGACCGACGAGCGCCCGCCCGAGCTGCCGGCGCCATCCGGCCGGCCCGCGACCGGCGCGCGCTGCAAGAGCACGTCTCCTCTGCTCGGCCTCCGCGAGGAGCTCCTCCTGGCGCGCTCTCCCGAGCCTCATGTCCCAAGGGTTCATCATGCGACGAACGGTACGACCCCTTGCGGACAGCATCGGTCCGCAATGACAAGATGGTTCGATGTCGGACACCGCTGCGCGCCTCCTCCGCCTCCTCGGGCTGCTCCAGCGCCGCCCCTCGTGGAGCGGGAGCGAGCTCGCCGACCGAC
>DAHVLW010000135.1:0-3047 GCA_027320205.1 Acidimicrobiaceae bacterium | reverse complement strand
TGATCGCCGACGAGGTCAACGTGCGCGAGGTCGTGCTCCTCGAGGACGTCGGCTCGGCGGCGTCCTCGACGCTGAGCGTCGTCCCGGCGGTGCTCGGACCGCGCCTCGGACCTCGGACCCAGGACGTCATCGCCGCCGTCCGTCGCGGCGAGTGGGCCGAGCGCGACGGCAGGATCGAGGTTGCGGGCGAGCTCCTCCGTCCCGGCGAGTACTCGCTCAGGCTCCGGGCGCTCGACGAGGAGTCCGGGCGCGTCCTTCCAGGCGGTGCTGGTGTCGTCAGCCTCGAGCTGCGGACCACCCGCGAGCTCGAGGCAGAAGGAACGCTGCGCGACCTCGTCCGGCTGGTGCAAGAGGCCCGGAAGCGGGCGGGCTTTCACGTATCGGATCGCATCGAGCTGCGCGTCGGGATCGATCCCGCCGACGTCTCGCTGCTCGAGAGCTGGGACGGCGGGCAGGACGGCGCCGACGCCGGCCAGGGCGATCGCCCAGGGATGTGGCGACGGGCGCTCGCTGCCGAGACGCTGGCGAGTGGCGTCGAGGTCCGAGCGGCAGGCGACGGCGCCCTGCAGCTGCCGGAAGGCCACATGAGCCAGGGCGAGCTCCACGGCGGCCGCCTCGTCGTCGTCTGGCTGCGGCGCCACGAGCACGAGCCGACGCCTCTCTGACCGCGCCGGAGGGCGGCGCAGTCGACCCCGGCGCGAGCGCCGAGGGCCGAGCCGCCCGTGAGGTCGGCTCAGGCCGAGGTGAGCCCCGGCGGGGTCCGCTCCCCGAGGCGCTGGGGGCCTTGGGCTCGGGTCGCCCTCCCCTGACGGCCTGCGCCCCCGAGCCCGCCGCCTGCCGCCCATCGCTCCCAGAGCTCCTCGTCGGCGTCCACCTGCGGGGCGAGCTCGGTCGCGTCCAGCCGGTCGAGCCGTGACTGCTCGCCCCAGCGGCTCTCCGCAGGGTCGCCGGAGCGACGGTCGGAAGAGCGCCGGTCCCCCGCCCTGCGCCCGTCGATCCCCGGTCCCTCGTCCCCGGCCTCGACTCCCGGCTCCGCGTCACCTGCCAGGGCGGCAGCAGCGTCCTCGCTTATCTCGGCCTCGACGTCCCTGGCCTCGGGGCCACGTGCGGCACCAGAGGGGCTCGTGTCCGACGGTCGCGCCCCTCCGCCGCGAGATCCGTCGTCGCCTCCCGTCGGACCGATCTCCTCGCCGACGGGGCGCGCCCCGCGCCGCTCGCCCGACCGGCTCGGCTCCAGGGTCGAGCCGAGCTCGTCGCTCATCGACAGCGTCTCCTCGACGAAGTGCATCGCCGCCGACAATCCGTCGATGAGACGGGCGCGCTCGGTGCCGAGGAGCGTCCCGAGCGATCGCACGCTGCCCTGCAGTCGCTCGTGCTCGCTCTCGAGTCGGCCGAGTCGGGAGTGGATCTCGCGCTCCGCGTCGTCCCGCATCCGCCGCACCGCCTCGTGCGCGTGGGAGAGCAACGCCTCCGACTGCGCTCTCGCCTCCTCGAGCAGCCGATCCGCCTCCTGGCGGGCCTCGCTCACGGCAAGGTCGGCCGTCCTCTGGGCGAGAACGAGCATGCGCTTCATGCTCTCGTCGTCCGACGAGGGGCCCTCCTCGCGACGGCGGCCGACCTCCTCGACGAGGCGCGCCAGCTCCGCCTGGAGCTCGTCCACCGCGACCGCGACCTTCTCGAGGAACTCGTCGACCTCGTCGGTGTCGTAGCCGCGAAGCCGGTCGCGGAACTCGACCTCACGCAGGACCTTTCCGGAGATCTCCATGGCTGGCGAGTCTACCCCGGCAACCTGCGGGATTCGTGGATGCTGCCTGCGCTCGACGCCGCCGTCGGGCCGAGGTCGAAGAGCTCGACCTCAGCGGCTCTGGATGATGGAGAGGATGACCTCCAGAACGAAGAACAACAGGATCGGCGACAGGTCGACCGCCGCCGCCCCGACGCGAAGCGGCGGCAGGAGGCGCCTGATCGGCGTGAGCACCGGATCGGTGACACGCGCGAGCGCCCCCACCACCCTTGCCCAGGGAGACCACGGGTTGATCGGGAACCAGGAGAGGATGATGCGCACGAACAGGAGGACGATGTAGGCCTGGACGACGTCGACGACGATGCGCAGGATCATCGTGCTCCCGCCTTGCCGAACGGTGCCATGGCGCAGGCGGCCCGGCCTCGCGTGCTGGCCCAGAGGACCTTCGGGCGGCGCCTCAAGACCGGAACAGCCCGCGCTCCTGCAGGCGCATCCGCTCCTCGGCGGACACCTCGACGTTGGAAGGCGTGAGGAGGAACACCTGTTCCGCGACCTTCTCCATCGACCCGCCGAGCGCATAGGTGAGACCGGAGCAGAAGTCGATCATCCGGCGTGCGAGGTCGCGCTCGGACAGCTGGAGGTTGACGATCACGGGGTGGCTCTGCTTGACGAGGTCGCCGATCTCCTGCGCGTCGGGGAAGCGTGACGGGGCCACGACGTGGACCCTCGCGGCGCCGTTGCGACCCGTCGAGAGCGGCCTGATCGGCGCCGCCTGCTGGGGCGGCGTCACGGGATCGCGCGTCGGCGAGACGAGGGGGCGGACGACCCCCTGGTGCGGTCCGCGCTCGCGCGCCTCGGCGGTGTCGAGGTCCTGATAGGCCGCGTGGGACGTGGTCTCGTCCTCCCCTGCCTCGAGCTCCTCTCCGTAGAGGTCGTCGTCGTCGACCTCCTTCAACCCGAGGTAGGCGAGTGCCTTGTCCATGAACGATGTCATCACGACCCTCCTGGAAGCAGTCTATTGTGACATCCCCCCCGGCCCGGGGCGCGGACCGAACAGCGCCCGACCGAGCCGGACCATCGTCGAGCCGTGGGCGACGGCGAGCTCGAAGTCGTCCGTCATTCCCATCGAGAGCTCCTCCACGCCGGCCGACGGCGCGAGGCGTGCGAGCGTCGCGAAGGCGCGCTCGGCGCCGCCGGCCGCCGAGCCTTGCGGCGGGGCCACGGTCATCAGGCCACGCACGTCGAGCCCGAGGGCGCGAAGGCGCTCGACGAGCGGCGCGACCTCCTGAGGCGTGACGCCGCC
>DAHVLW010000105.1:0-2655 GCA_027320205.1 Acidimicrobiaceae bacterium | reverse complement strand
GGCGACGAGGGTGCCGACCGCGAGGAACGGGCCGAAGGGCAGGCGGGTCTTCCGCCCCGCCCTGCCTGCGAGGACGAGGACGGCGCCGACGGCGCCGCCGGCGAGGAAGCCGGCGAGGAAGCCGACGAGCGCGACGCGGTAGCCGAGCCACCCGAGGAACAGGCCGCAGAGCGCGGCAAGGCGGACGTCGCCGAAGCCGATCCCCCGCGGGGCGACGAGGTAGAGAGCCCCGAAGGCGGCCAGCGCCATCGCCCCGGCGACGGCGGCCCGCCCGAGCGCCGCCCAGTCCCCCGTCCCAGCCGAGGCGACGACGAGGAGGGGCGCACCGAGGGCGGCGGTCACCCAGATGATCGGCGTGGGGAGCCGCATCCGCTCGAGGTCGATGTCGCTCAGCGCGACGAGCGCGGCGGCGAGCACGCAATAGGCGGGCACCGCCCATCCGGTCCCGACGCGGGCCGCCACCGCGATGAAGAGCAGGGCAGTGCCGAGCTCGAGCGCCGGGTAGCGCAGCGAGATCGGGGCGCCGCAGGCGCGGCAGCGCCCCCGGCGCAGCAGGTAGGAGACGACCGGCACGTTGTCGACCGGGCGGATCGCCGCGCCGCACGCCGGGCAGCTCGACCCGGGGGCGACGATCGAACGCCGCTCGGGGACGCGATGGACGACCACGGTGACGAATGACCCGGCCGCGAGGCCGACCACTCCGGCGAGCGTCACGACCAGCACGTTCATGTTCCGACCTGTGTCTTACGGCAACTGGCGCCGGGGTTCAACCCTGGGGCGTCATCTGCCGTCAGAACGGGCAGGAGGCGCACTGTGGCCTTTGAGGTCGAGACGATGCCGGAGGCTCCCCGCGGACGCGGCTGCATGTCGCGGCCCGGCATGGGAAGCCCACGGGCGTGCCGGACGGCACGCCGGAGGTCCCCGCAGACGTGGTGGTGACAGACAGCCGGGCCGGGCCGGGCACTGGTACGCCCGAGGGGGACGAGTTCGAGCAGGCGCGGGTCGCCGCCTTCCGCGCCGGCTTCGACTTCGTCGACCTCGACGTCTACGACGTCGACCCGACGTCCGCGGCGGCGTTCCCCGAGCACCGCGCCCGGCGGGACCACGCCGTGCCGATCGGCTGGCGCTACGGCCTGCCCGTCGTCGCCGTGGCAACGCCCGAGGACAACTTCATCCTCGAGGACGTCTACCTGACGACCGGCCGGGACATCCACGTCGTCGTCGCGACGAAAGGCCAGATCGACCGCTGCATCGACATCGTCTACGGCCACATGAAGCCGGGCAGGCGCCCGAAGCAGAAGCCGGCTCCCGACATCCCGACGTCGCTGCCGAGCGTGTCCTCCTCGCATGCGACGGCGGCGGCGGCGACCCCGAAGCCGGGCATCGGCACCTACGAGCTCTACCCGCCGGGGACGATGCCGGGCGATGGGTGGTTCTCCGAGCTGCCGGGCCTTCTCGCCGAGCCGCTGCCGGCGGAGAACGGCGCGGGCGGGGGAGCGGCCGCCACGATCGACGCGCCGGCGGTTCCGGCGCTCGGCGGCGAGCCGGCGGCCGACGTCGGGATCGACGTCCCGAGCGGCTTCGCCGAGACCCCTGCGCTCGACCTGGGCGCGCCCCCCGTCGAGGCCGAGGCGCTCCCGGCGGCGGCCGAGCCCGAGGTGGAGAGCACTGCCGAGGCCGCCTATGCGCCGCCGGGCGTCGGGATCGCCGACGCCGACCTCCTCGTCGACCTCCCCGCCCTCGAGCGCGTCCTCGTCGAGACCTTCAAGGTCGACGAGGAGAAGATGGCCGAGGCACTCCGCCAGCAGGAGGAGACAGGCCGCCCGCTCAGGGAGGTCGTCGCCGAGCTGAAGCTCGTCTCGGACGTCGACCTCCACCGTGCGCTCGCGATGGTCGTCGGCGTCGACTTCGTCGACCTCAACAACTGGACCATCGACCCTACGGCCTCCACGCTGCTCCCCGAGTCTCTCGCACGTCGCTACCACATCCTCGCGATCGGCCACCGGGACGGGACGCCCCTGATCGCCACGACGAACCCGACGGACGTCTTCGCGCTCGACGACGTGCGCACGGTCCTCGGGCGCGAGGTCGCGACGGTGATCTGCACGCCTCAGCAGATCGAGGAGTACCTGCTCCGCATCTACCGCAAGAGCGACGAGGCCGACCTCGCCGCCCAGACGGCCGTCAAGCACGCCCGGCAGGCGGAGGCGCCCCAGCTCGCAGAGCTCAACGACCTCCATGCCGTGGTCGAGGACGCCCCGATCGTCAAGTTCGTCAACCTCATCCTCCGCCAGGCGCTCGACGAGCGCGCCTCGGACGTCCACCTCGAGCCGACCGCCGACGAGCTCCAGGTGCGCTTCCGGATCGACGGCGTGCTCCACCACGTGACGAGCGTCGCAAAGGCGATCCAGGGAGGCGTGACCTCGCGCCTCAAGATCATGTCCAACCTGGACATCGCCGAGCACCGCATCCCCCAGGACGGCAGGATCTCGCTCTCGGCGGGGCGACGCGAGATCGACCTCCGCGTCGCCACGCTACCGACCGTCCACGGCGAGAACGTCGTGCTCCGGGTGCTCGACAAGTCGACCGCCCCGCTCGACCTCGAGCGGCTCGGCTTCCTCCCCGACGTCATCGAACGCTACGAGGAGTCCTACC
>DAHVLW010000102.1:0-1912 GCA_027320205.1 Acidimicrobiaceae bacterium | reverse complement strand
GCGCGCCGGGCTCGACGTAGACGAGGTCGACCACCCCGCGCCGGGCTCCGCTGCGGCTCGGCGTGACGTGGGCGACGGCGAGGCCGACAAGGGTGCCCTCGTACCATCCGCCAGCGACCAGGGCGTCGCGTGCGCGGTGGAGACGCCGCAGGGCTCCGGGGTCGGAAAGGGCTGCGGCCTCCTCGTCGAGCAGCTCACGGCCGCCACGTGCCGCGGCGATCGCGTCGAGTGCCTCGGCGAGGAGGTCCGCGAGGCGGGGGAGGTCCTCTGGTCGGGCGGGTCGGGCGGCCTCCAGCGGCTCAGTCCCGCCCACCCGCGCCGCCCTGGTGGCCCTGGAGCTGCGCGACGCGGCCGAGGATCGTCCGGCGACCACGGGTCGCCTCTTCGTAGCGGCGGACTGCCTCGAGCTCCTCGGATCCGAGGGCGTCGAGGCGGCGGACGACCTGGGAGGCGGCGAGCGAGTCGTAGGAGGGGATCGCCAGCCCGGCGACGTCGGGCAGCGCCCCGCGGTCCCGGGTCGTGCCACCACCTGGGCGCTCTGGCCGGTGCCGCCCGGCGGTCGGTGCGGCGCCGTGCGGCTCGGCGCCCTGCGACGTGCTGCGTGCGACGGGGACCACGGCGCCTGAAGAGGGGCCCGCACCGGGGCCGAGGAGCTGCTCGGCTCGCCGCCTCGCCATCGTCACCGCCATCTTCCCGACCATGCGCGCCGCGACGAGACGGCGCCCGACGCGGTCGCGACCCTGGGCGACGAGCGGCGCCAGCTGGTCGGCCGCCAGGTCGACGAGCCCGATCGGGGCGAAGACGGCGACGTCGAGGATCTGGTCGGCGAGCGGGCGGCCCGCCGGCTGTCGCCGGGCGCCACGCTCGCCGGCGGCACCGGACCGGCCCTGGGACGGCGTCCGGCGCTCGTCAGCCAACTCGCGGCCTCACACGCAGTCGCGGCACAGCATCCGCTCGCCATCGGCCAGCTGGCCCTGGCTCTTCACGAGGAAGCACGACTGGCAGACGAACTCACCCGGCTGCTTCGGCAGCACCCGGAGGGCGCCGTCGCCCCGGTCCTCCACGTCGGCAGGCTCGTCCTCCTCCTCCTCGTCCTCGACGACGAGGCGCTCCTTCAAGATCACGTCGAGGCTCGCCTCGACGTCGTCGTCCTCCTCCTCCTCCTCGTCCTCGTCGGTCCCCTCTTCGCCCTCGGGCGCGACCGCCGGAGCGCGCGGCGCGCCGACCGCGTCCTCGCCGAGACCCTCCTCCTCCTCGTCCGCGTCCACTGCGGCGTCGTCGTCGAGGTCCTCGTCCTCGTCCTCGAGGTCGGGCTCGAGGTCGTCCTCGAGGTCGGGCTCCTCGCCCAGCTCGTCGAGATCGTCGAGCGCCTCGGCCTCGACCTCGTCACCCAGTTCGCTCGGCATGCATGTCCTTGTCGTCGTGCGATCCGGCTGCCACCTGCCGTCGTCCGGGCGGGCCCACCCCAACGACCGCCGGCGCCGGCCGGCGCCCTTGGGCGCGGTCACTATACGACAAGCGTGCTGCCGTTCAACCGGTGCAGCGAGCGGACATCCCACGGCGCCGGCGGGCGGGGACGGGCACCCGGCAGAAGCGGGCCCGGGGAGCCTTTGGCGCCGTCCCTCGCCGCTGCGGCGAGCCCGCACGTGGCGGGTCGGACGTTGTCTACTCGGCTCCCCGGGCCGCACCGTGCGCAACTGCCCCACCTCGGCGACCCGGAGCGACTGACGGAAGCTCCTTCGACGGGAGGACCGAACGGCGGGTGCTCCCATTCATGCCCATACGGTGGTCCCGAGTCAATGGCCCTTCGCCGCTCGATCGGGGGTCCGGCGCCGCTCGCTGGCGGTCTCGGCACCGAGGCGGCCGAGCTCGGGCTCGCCGTGGTCGACGAAGGTCATCGCCCTCGCGATCA
>DAHVLW010000084.1:0-12621 GCA_027320205.1 Acidimicrobiaceae bacterium | reverse complement strand
CCGGCCTCGCCGCCAAGCCGATCGGACGGGCGAGCGAGCTGCTCGGCTCGCTCGGGCTGTCCGAGCGCGACCAGCTCATCGCCGAGCGGGTGTTGAAGGAGATCCGTGCGCGCCTGCAGTTCCTCGTCGACGTCGGGCTCGACTACCTGACGCTCGATCGGGCTGCGGCGACGCTCGCAGGGGGCGAGGCGCAGCGGATCCGCCTCGCGAGCCAGATCGGCAGCGGGCTCGTCGGGGTCCTCTACGTGCTCGACGAGCCTTCGATCGGCCTCCACCAGCGCGACAACCGCAAGCTCATCGAGACCCTTCTGCGCTTGCGCGACCTCGGCAACACGGTGATCGTCGTCGAGCACGACGAGGAGACGATCCGCGCCGCCGACCACCTGGTCGACATCGGACCGGGGGCGGGCGAGCACGGCGGCGAGATCGTCTGCGCCGGCGCGGTCGGGGACCTCGAGTCCTGCGACCGCTCGGTCACCGGGAGATACCTCTCCGGCGCCCTCTCCATCGAGGTCCCCCAGAAGCGACGGCCGGTCGGGGCCGGGCGCGTCGTCGTGCGCGGGGCCCGGGAGCACAACCTCCGGGAAATCGACGTCTCGTTCCCGCTCGGCTGCCTCATCGCCGTGACCGGCGTCTCCGGGTCGGGGAAGTCGACGCTCGTCAACGACATCCTGCACCGCGCGCTCATGCAGAAGGTGTACCGCTCGAGGGCCGTCCCCGGGCGCCATCGCGCCATCGAGGGGGCAGAGCTGCTCGACAAGGTGATCGACATCGACCAGTCGCCGATCGGCCGAACCCCGAGGTCGAACCCGGCGACCTACATCGGCGTGTTCGACAATATCCGGCGGCTGTTCAGCGAGACCCAGGAGTCGCGCCTTCGCGGGTACAAGCCGGGCCGGTTCTCCTTCAACGTCGCCGGCGGGCGCTGCGACGCCTGCTCGGGCGACGGGACGATCAAGATCGAGATGCACTTCCTGCCGGACGTCTACGTCCCCTGCGAGGTCTGCCACGGCGCGCGCTACAACCGTGACACCCTCGAGGTCCTCTGGCGTCACAAGAGCATCGCCGACGTGCTGGAGATGTCCTGCGAGGAGGCGCTCGAGTTCTTCGCCGCGCAGCCGCCGATCGCCCGGCAGCTCCAGACGATCGTCGACGTCGGTCTCGGCTACGTCCGCCTCGGCCAGCCGGCGCCGACGCTCTCGGGCGGCGAGGCCCAGCGTGTGAAGCTCGCCTCGGAGCTGTCGAAGCGCTCGACAGGACAGACGATGTACATCCTCGACGAGCCGACGACGGGACTGCACTTCGAGGACGTCCGCAAGCTCCTCGGCGTCCTCCAGCGCCTCGTGGACCAGGGCAACACCGTGGTCGTCATCGAGCACAACCTCGACGTCGTGAAGTCCGCCGACTGGATCGTCGACCTCGGGCCCGAGGGGGGGGACGGCGGCGGCTCGGTCGTCGCCGAGGGGACGCCCGAGGAGGTGGCAGGGGCCCAGGGGAGCTATACGGGCCGGTTCCTCGGGCCGCTGCTGAGGCGCTGACGCGGTGTCGAAGCTCCGCCTCGACCTCCACGACGTCTACAACCGGGGCAGGGAGATCGACGACGCCCTCGCCGAGGTGCTTGGCGAGGCGGTGCGCATCCGCGCCGCCATGGTCGAGATCATCCCGGGCAAGGGGTCGGGCCAGCTGAAGAAGCGGGTGCTGCGCTACCTCGAGCGCGACGACGTGCGGTGCCTCTACCACCGCGTCGAGAAGGACTCGCGCAACTGGGGGCGGCTCTTCGTCCACTTCCGCTGGAAGTAGCCTCCGCCGCCGGGAGCGGCGCCCCGTGCCGGGAGCAGCGCCCCGTGCCGGGAGCAGCGCCCGCCGCCGGCCGGCGACGGTAGCCTCGTGGTGCCGTGCTCGAGCGCCCAGAGGCGATCCCCGACGCCCCGGGGTCCTATCAGTTCAAGGATGCCGACGGGCGGATCATCTACGTCGGCAAGGCGCGCTCGTTGCGCAGCCGCCTCTCGAGCTACTTCCAGCATCCCTCCCAGCTGCATCCCCGCACGCTCCAGATGCTCGAGCGCGCCGCCTCGGTCGAGTGGATCCAGGTCCGCAGCGACGTCGAGGCGCTCATGCTCGAGTACAACCTCATCAAGACGCACCGGCCTCGCTTCAACGTCCGCCTCGTGGACGACAAGAGCTACCCCTACCTCGCCGTCACCGTCGAGGAGGACTGGCCCCGCGCCGTCGTGATGCGCGGCGTCAAGCGAAAGGGCAGCCGCTACTTCGGTCCCTACGCCCACGCCTACGCGATCCGCGAGACGCTCGACATCCTGCTCCGCTCGTTCCCGGTGAGGACGTGCTCGGACGCCAAGTTCCGCCGCCACGAGCGACTCGCGAAGCCGTGCCTGCTCTACCACATCGAGCGCTGCTCGGGTCCCTGCGTCGGCGAGATCGACGAGCGGGGCTACCGGCGGCTGGTCGAGGACCTCATGGGATTCCTCGACGGCGACACCGGCGAGATCGTCGCCCGGCTCGAGTCCGAAATGCACGCCGCCGCCGGGGCGCTCGAGTACGAGCTCGCGGCGCGCCTCAGGGACCAGCTCGAGTCGGTGCGCCTGGCGAGCGAGCGCCAGGAGATGGTCGCCGACTCGACCGAGGACATCGACGTCGTCGGCATCGCCGAGACCGACCTCGAGGCTGCCGTGCAGCTGCTCCACGTCCGCAAGGGGCGGGTCGTCGGCCGGCAGGGCTACGTGCTCGAGAAGGTCGAGCCGCTCGACCCGCCTGGCCTCGTCGCCCGCGCCCTCGAGCAGTCCTACCTCGACACGCCGCTCGGCGTCCCCCGGGAGGTGCTCGTCCCGACCGAGCCGGAGGACCTCGCCACCTACGAGCGTTTCCTCTCCGAGCGCCGCGGCGGCAAGGTCGCCGTCAGGGTGCCCCTGCGCGGTCGGCGGCGAGCCCTCCTCGAGGTCGCCAATGCCAATGCCGCCGAGCAGCTGGCGCGCCACACGGCGCGGCGCGCCAGCGACCTGTCGACCCGCGCCGTCGCCCTCGAGGAGCTCCAGGGCCACCTCGGGCTCGCCGAGGCGCCGCTGCGCATCGAGTGCTACGACATGAGCCACCTCCAGGGAACCGACTACGTCGGCTCGATGGTGGTGATGGAAGACGGCCTGCCCAAGCGCCAGGACTACCGCCGCTTCAAGGTGACGGCCGTCCAGGGCAACGACGACTACGGGGCGATGTACGAGGTGCTCACGCGGCGCCTGCGTCGCCTCTACGAGCGCCCCGAGGCCTCGGTCGGCGACGACGGCGACGGGGGCCGCCGGCGCGCGGCCCGCTTCGCGTACCCGCCGCAGCTGCTCCTGCTCGACGGCGGCAAGGGCCAGCTCGGCGTCGGCGTGCGGGTGCTCGAGGACCTCGGGCTCACCGGGCGCATCGAGCTCGCCGCGCTCGCCAAGCAGTTCGAGGAGGTCTTTCGGCCCGGCTCGGCCGAGCCGATCCGCATCCCGCGGGACAGCGAGGCGATCTACCTCCTCCAGCAGGTGCGCGACGAGGCGCACCGCTTCGCCGTCACCTACCACCGTGAGCTGAGGCGCAAGCGCACCCATCGTGGCGCCCTCGACGGCGTGCCGGGGCTCGGGCCGGCGCGGCGCCGCCGCCTGGTCGCCGAGCTCGGAAGCGTCCGCCAGGTGCGCCAGGCGAGCCGGGAGGCGCTGCGGTCGATCGCGTGGCTCCCCGAGCCCGTCGCCGACGCCGTCTTCGAGCACTTCCACCCCGAGGCACGCGCGGCCGAGCGGGCGCTCGCATGAGCGTCGCGCCGACGCCGCCGCAAGCGGTCGGGCCTGGCGCGCGGCCGCCGGGGCCCGGAAGTCCGCGGGTGACGGCGCCAGCCGACAGCGCGGCGGCCCGGCGCCAGGTCTGGGAGGATCAGGCCAGCTGGTGGCGGGCAGCCTTCACGGGAGGGGCCGACCCGGAGTACGAGCACGAGATCCTGCCCATCGTCGCCGCGGAGCTGTCCGGGTGCCGCCGAGTGCTCGATCTCGGTTGTGGCGAAGGCCAGGTCGCCCGGCACCTGCTCCGCGCCGGCGCGGTGCGCGGGCGCGTCGCCGGGATCGACCCCTCGGCGGCGCAGCTCGCCAACGCGCGGGCCGCGAACGGGCGGCTCGACGCCGCACCGACGTACGTCCGCGGCGTGGGCGAGCGGCTTCCCTTCGCCGGCGAGAGCTTCGACGGGATCGTCTGCACGCTCGCCATCGAGCACGCCGAGGACGCCGACGCGTTGCTCGGGGAGGTGGCGCGGGTCCTCGCCCCGGGCGGCTGCTTCGTGCTCCTCGTCAACCATCCGCTCTACCAGGGAACTGGCAGTGGCTTCGTCGACGACAAGATCCTCGACGAGCGCTACTGGCGCGTCGGCCCGTACCTCGTCGAGGACGTGGCCTGGGAGGAGGTCGACGCGGGGGTCTGGATCCCCTTCGCCCACCGCCCGCTCTCCCGCTACGTCAACCCCCTCGGGATGCGAGACCTCGTGCTCACGAGGATGCTGGAGCCGCCGCCTGACCCCGAGCTGATCTCGACCTCGCTCGACCCCGAGCTCGAGCGGGCGATCCCGCGCCTATTGGTCATGCGCTTCGAGCGCCGTCCTCCAGGAAGAGGCTGATGGCCGAGTACCTGATCGTGACCGGGCTCTCCGGCGCAGGGCGATCGAGCGCGGCGGCGACGCTCGAGGACCTCGGATGGTTCGTCGTCGACAACCTGCCGCCGGCCCTGCTCGGCAAGCTCTCCGAGCTGACCTCCGGACCCGCGGCGGACCTGGACCGGTTCTGCTTCGTCGCCGGGCGGGGTGGCCCCGAGACGATCGCCCAGTGGCCGCCGGCGGTCGCGGCGCTCAAGGCGAGCGGCGCCCGGGTGCGCGTGCTCTACCTCGACGCCGCCGACGACGTGCTCGTCAGGCGCTTCGAGGGGACGAGGCGCCGCCACCCGGTGGAGGGGGAAGGGGTGCTGGCGGCGATCCGCAGCGAAAGGCAGCTGCTCGAGCCGATGCGTGACGGCGCCGACGTCGTGCTCGACACGAGCGGCATGAACGTCCACGAGCTGCGCGCCCGGCTCGTCGAGCTCTTCGCCGGCAGCGAGGCGGCCGGCGCGATGGAGACGGCGATCGTCTCCTTCGGCTACAAGCACGGGATCCCCCTCGACGTCGACCTCGTGCTCGACTGCCGGTTCCTCCCGAACCCCTACTGGGTCCCCTCCCTGCGGGAGCTGAGCGGCCTGGACGACGACGTCCGCAGCTACGTGCTCGACCGGCCCGAGGCGAAGGAGTTCCTCGACAAGCTCGAAGCGCTGCTCATCTTCCTCCTTCCCGCCTACGCCAGGGAGGGGAAGTCCTACCTCTCGATCGCGATCGGCTGCACCGGCGGACGCCACCGCTCGGTGACGATCGCCGAGGAGCTCGCCCGCAGGATTCGCGGCCACGGGTTCGAGCCGGCGGTCCACCACCGCGACATCGGGCGATGAGCGAGGGCGCGAGCGTCGTTGCGATCGGCGGAGGTCACGGCCTGGCGCGCACCCTCCGGGCGCTCGGCCGCTACGCGGGCCGGATCGTCGCGGTCGCCTCGGTCGCCGACGACGGCGGCTCGAGCGGCAGGCTGAGGCACCAGCTCCAGATCCCTGCCGTGGGCGATCTTCGCAAGTGCCTGGTCGCCCTCCTTCCGGAGGGCTCGCTGCTCGGGACGGCGCTCGAGCACCGATTCGACGGAGGTGGTGAGCTCGCCGGCCATGCCTTCGGCAACCTCCTGATCGCGGCGCTCGCCGCGGCGGCCGGCGGCTTCGTCGAGGGGGTACGTGGGGCCGGGAGGCTCCTCGGCACGGCCGGCGAGGTGCTCCCGGCGACGAGTGGTCCGGTCGTGCTCCGTGCCGAGGCGGGCGGGCGCGAGGTCGTGGGCCAGGTGCGCATCATGGCGACGCCGGGTGTGACGAGGGTCTCGCTGTCCCCGGGCGATCCCGAGGTGCCCGGCGAGGTCCTCGAGGCGATCGCCGGCGCAGACCAGGTCGTGATCGGGCCGGGCTCGCTCTACACGAGCGTGCTCGCCGCCCTTTCGCCGCCGGCGATCCGCCGGGCGCTTGCCAGCTCGGGAGCGCAGCTCGTGTACGTCTGCAACCTTCGCGAGCAGGTCCCGGAGACCACCGGCTACGACGTGGCGGCGCACGTCCGGGCGCTCGAGGCGCACGGCATCGAGCCGGAATGGGTCGTCGCCGACTCCTCGTCGATGGATGTCGGAAAGCTTCCCCCGGGACCCGGGCTCCTCGAGGTCGACCTCGCCTCCGCCGTGGCGCCCGTCCACGACCCGGACCGGCTCTCGCGGGCGCTCGCCGGGCTCGCACGACGGCGTGCCGAAGGTCCCTTCCCCTCCGGTGGGGGTTGCGCGACGTTGCCGGCGTAAGCGAGATTGTCCAGGCCGAGCGCTCGTCCGGGGGGCGGCGCGCGCCCTGGCGGGCATGACGGCAAGGTGGGCGACGAGGACGAGGTGGTGACGAGATGACCGTGCGTGTCGGGGTGAACGGCTTCGGGAGGATCGGAAGGAACTTCCTGCGGGCGGCGCGGTCGTCAGGCGCCGACCTCGAGGTCGTGGCGATCAACGACCTGTTCGCGAAGGAGGTGAACGCGCACCTCCTCCGCTACGACTCGACTTTCCGTCGCTTCCCCGGCGAGGTCGAGGTCACCGGCGGCGGCCTCGCCGTCGACGGGAAGGAGATCGCCGTCTACGCCGAGCGTGACCCTGCCGACCTGCCCTGGGGCGACCATGGTGTGGACGTCGTCGTCGAGTCGACGGGCCGGTTCACCAAGCGGGACCAGGCGGCGGCGCACCTCAAGGGCGGCGCCCGGCGCGTCGTGATCTCCGCGCCGTCCTCCGACGCCGACGCGACCTTCGTCGTCGGCGTCAACGACGACGCCTTCGACCCCGAGCACCACGTCATCGTCTCGAACGCGTCGTGCACGACGAACTGCTTCGTGCCGATGGTGAAGGTGCTCGACGACGCCTTCGGCATCGAGCACGGGCTGATGTCGACGGTGCACGCGTACACGAACGACCAGGAGCTGCTCGACCTCGGGCGCGACAACCTCCGGCGGGCGCGCGCCGCCGCGGTCAACATCGTGCCGACGACGACGGGCGCTGCCCGGTCCACGGGCCTCGTGCTCGAGGCGATGAAGGGTCGCCTCGACGGCATGTCGCTGCGGGTGCCGGTGCAGGACGGCTCCGTCACCGACTTCACCGCGATCGTCGGCGCCGAGGTCGACGTCCCCGCCGTCAACGCCGCCTATGCCGCCGCGGCCTCGTCCGGTCCCCTCGCCAAGGTCCTCGTCTACAGCGAGGACCCGCTCGTGTCGACCGATGTCGTCGGGTCGCCAGCCTCGTGCACCTTCGACTCCGAGCTGACGATGACGATGCCGCTCGGAGCTGGCAAGACCCTCGTGAAGGTGCTCGGGTGGTACGACAACGAGTGGGGCTACTCCTGCCGCCTCGTCGACCTCGCCGCCATCGTCGGCGCGCGCTGAGCGGGCCGACGATGGGCGGACGCCTGCCACTGCTCGAGGATCTCCCGGAGGTGCGAGGGAAGCGCGTCCTTCTCCGGGCCGACTTCAACGTCCCGGTCTTCGACGGCCCAGACGGCACGCCGGCGATCACCGACGACTACCGGATCAGGGCGACGCTGCCGACCATCCGCTGGCTGCAGGAGCAGGGCGCCACGGTGACGGCGTGCTCCCACCTCGGACGACCGAAGGGACGGCCCGACCCTGCGTTCTCGATCGACCCCGTGCGCCGGCGGCTCGAGGAGCTCACCGACGGCGTCGAGCTGCTCGAGAACCTCCGGTTCTCCCCGGGAGAGGAGGCGGACGACCCCGCTTTCGTCGACCAGCTCGTCGCCGGGCACGACGCCTACGTCAACGACGCCTTCGGCGCCTCCCACCGCGCCCATGCCTCGATCGTCGGGCCGCCGGCCCGGCTGCCGTCGGCCGCCGGCCGGCTGCTCGCGCGCGAGGTCGAGGTGCTCTCGTCGCTGCTCGGCGCGCCTGAGCGACCCTTCGTCGCCGTCGTCGGCGGAGCGAAGATCGCCGACAAGCTCGGCGTGCTGCGCGCGCTTGCCGCCAAGGTCGACGTGCTCGTCGTCGGCGGCGGGATGAGCTACACGTTCCTCAAGGCGCTCGGCCACGACGTCGGCGCGTCGCTGCTCGACGAGCACCACGTCGCTTCCTGCGCCGAGCTGCTCGCAGGCGGGACCGAGATCCTGCTCCCGACCGACGTCGTGGCGCTTTCGCCCGGCTCGTCGATCCACCGCGCCGAGCCGGTGCCCGAGGGCGAGTCGACTGACCTCTTCGGCCAGGAGATCCCCGAAGGCTGGGAGGGCGCCGACATCGGGCCGGAGACGCGACGGCGCTACGCCGAGGTGGTCTCGACGGCGAAGACGGTGCTTTGGAACGGGCCGATGGGCGCCTTCGAGGACGAGCGCCTGTCGGCGGGCACGCGCGCCGTGGCCGAGGCGGTCGCCTCCTGCCCCGGCTTCACCGTCGTCGGCGGGGGCGACTCGGTCTCGGCGATCAACGGCTACGGGCTCGCCGATCGCATCGACCATGTCTCCTCGGGAGGGGGAGCCTCGCTCGAGCTCATCGAGCTCGGCGACCTCCCGGGCCTCGCGGCGTTGCGCGGCGCGCCGAACGCACCCGCCGCCTGAGCGCGGGGCGGGGTCGGCGAGCATGGCCGTGGCGCGCCGCATTCTCGTGAGCGGCAACTGGAAGATGCACGAGAACCACTTCGAGGCGTTGAAGCTCGTCCAGGAGCTCGCGGCGCTGTTCCGTGCGGGCGGGGTGCCCGAGGAGCGGGATGTCAGTCTCCACCCGCCCTTCACCTCACTGCGGACCGTGCAGACCGCCGTGGAGAGCGACCACGTGCCCGTGGCCCTCGGCGCGCAGAACTGCCACTTCGAGGAGCGCGGCGCCTTCACCGGAGAGGTGAGCGCCGACATGCTCGCCAAGCTCAACGTCGCCTACGTGATCGCCGGCCACTCCGAGCGCCGCACGCTGTTCGGCGAGACCGACGCCGTCGTGCGGCGCAAGGTCGACGCGATCGTCAGCCACGGGATGTGCCCGATCGTCTGCGTCGGCGAGTCGCTCGACCAGCGACGTGCCGGCCAGGCGGCCGACCATGTCCGTCGCCAGGTGCTCGACGCCCTTTCGGGTCGCGCGCCGGAGACGATCGGTCGGATGGTCCTCGCCTACGAGCCGATCTGGGCAATCGGGACCGGCGAGACGGCGAGCGCCGGGGACGCCGAGGAGATGTGCGCGCTGATCCGCGAGGAGGTCGGAAAGCTCGCCGGAGCCGAGGCGGCGGGGTCCGTGCGGATCCAGTACGGAGGATCGGTCACGTCCGAGACGGCTGGCGCGCTGCTGTCCTGCGAGAACGTCGACGGCCTCCTCGTCGGCGGTGCGAGCCTCGACGCCGAGCGCTTCGCCGGCATCGTCCGGGCCGGCAGGTAGGCACGGCGTGCTCGCCCGCGGCGGCACGCCGTAGTGGCGCGGAGGTCGGGTCGGCGACTGCTGCACGCGGTGCCCGATCGATTGGGCGGCAACCGAGCTGCTAGCCTCGCCGGGTCGACGGGCAGGTCAGGACTGGCTCGTCGGCGTCGGTCTTCGGAGGTGGCACGCTGCTCACCGACATTCTCGTGGGGATCGAGGTGCTGTCCTCGGTCGGGCTCGTGCTGCTGATCCTGCTGCACAGCGGGCGGGGCGGCGGCCTGTCCGACATGTTCGGCTCCTCGGTCGGCTCGGCCGCGGCCGGCTCGACCGTCGCCGAGAAGAACCTCGACCGCCTGACGATCACCGTCGCGATCGTCTTCGCCTTCAGCTCGGTCATCGTCGGCCTGCGTTGGGGCTGAGGGGCCGGCCGCTCGTCGCACTGATCGCTGGCGCGCTCGTCGCCGCCTCCGCCGCGGCGGCGGCCTCGAGCGTTGCCCGCTCGCCGGCGAGGGGCACCGCGCCGACGACCCGCGCGACGACGAGCGCCCCGGCTGCGGCGACGTCGAGCTCCGCGGCGCCGGGCCCGAAGGCGGCGACGTCGTCGGGGTCGACGGCGATCCCCGGCGCGGCGTCGACGACCGTTCCCGGGACACGCCCGACCTCGCCGCCGGGCAACCTCGTGCTCGAGAACGGCGGCACCGTGACGGTCGCGGTGCCGAGCCTGCCCGCCGACTTCAACACCGCGGTTCCGGCGGGCGCAGGTCGAGTCGCGGCGATGATCGGGGCGCAGGTCTGGCCGAGCCCGTTCGTCGTCGGCACCGACCTGCGCCCGGTCCTCGACTCGAGCTTCGTCACCTCGGCGTACCTGACGAGCCTGCATCCGCAGACGATCCAGTACACGATCGCCCCGGGCGCGCGCTGGTCCGACGGCCAGCCGATCACGGCGACCGACTTCTACTACTTCTGGCGCGAGCAGCTGCTCTTCGGGCCGAAGCTCCCCCCGACTGACCCGCTGCAAGGCTACGAGGACATCCGTTCGATCGCCGGCGCGGACGGCGGCCGCACGGTCACCGTCGTGTTCTCCCAGCCCTACTCGGACTGGGCGGCCCTGTTCTCCGGGCTCGTGCCGGCGCACGTCGGGCTCGAGTGGGGCTTTCTCGGGGCGTTCACGCCGAGCGGGCCCGGCACCTACGTCTCGGGCGGGCCGTACGAGATCAGCGACGTCGTCCCCGGCGTCGAGGTCGTGCTCACGAGGAACCCCGAGTACTGGGGAGCCCCGGCCCACGTCGCCGACATCGTGTTCAAGGTCGTGCGCGGCAGGAACGCGACGATCGCCGCCCTGCGCGGCGGATCGGTCGACGTCGCCGAGGTGTCGCCCGGGATCGACGTCAGCCGGCTCGTCGCGTCGTCGGGCGGCGCTCTCGCCGTGGGGACGAGGCTGAGCCCGGTGCTGTGGCAGCTCGCGTTCAACCTGGCTCGTCCCACCCTGTCGATTCCCGCGGTCCGGCGTGCGATCGCCGAGGCGATCGACCCGCACGAGGTGGTGGGCGACTCGGCCGGGCTCGTGTCTCCCGAGGCGCCGGGCAGCGGCAACAGGCTGTTCCCAGTCGGGGCTCCGGGCTCGGTCGGTCACGGATCGAGACGGAGCGGCGCGGACGACGCGGGAGCCGACGCGATCCTCGTCGGGCTCGGCTACACCGTGGAGCCCGACGGCATGGTGCTCACCCCCTCGGGCCAGCCCCTCCAGCTCACCCTCGACCTCCCGGCGGGCAACCCCGCCGTGGCGCGGGCGGCTGCGCAGGTCCAGGCCGAGCTGCTCCAGGCCGGCATCACGCTGCACCTGCTCACGCTGCCGGAGCCCGAGCTCCTCGCGAAGGTGCTCCCGACCGGGGGCTACGAGCTGGCGCTCGCTCCGTACCCGGTGACGCCCTTCCCTTCCGAATCCCAGAGCCTCTATACGGACCCCGTCGGACCGACCCCGCCCGACCTGTTCGCGGCGAGCGGCGCGTCGCAGACGACGCTGCCCGGTGCGCTCGCAGGGCGGCCCCCGGCGACGGGCACCGAGCCGGGAGCCCTCGTCGCAGGGGCGGTGACCCGGGACGTGCTCGGCTTCAGCGACCCCGACGTTGCCGCCCTCTACGCCACCGCCGAGCAGCAGCTCGCGCCGCTTGCCGCCCAGGCCGCGTACAACCAGGTCGACCGGCGGCTGTGGTACGACCTCCCGACGCTCCCGCTGTTCCAGATGCCGGTGGACCTCGTCACGAGGGCCGACGTCTACAACGTGACGAACACCGACACGCTGGCCGGACCGATGTGGGACGCCGAGAACTGGGTGATCGGGATCCACGTGGCGCCGACGACCACCACCCCCACGACCACCCCCTCGACCACCCCCTCGACCAGCGGCACGGTGACCAAGACCACGGGACCGACCACCACGACGACACGCGGCGCGGGGCGCTGACGGCGGGGCGGGAGCCGCGGGTCGCAGTGGCTGGAGGGCGCAGGCCGCTTCTCCGGGGGTCCTCTCAGCCGGCGGGAGAGGCCAGGGTGTCGTCATGCGCGGGACGGGAGGGCCTCGCGCCGCGCGCTAGTCTTCGCGTGCTCCGGGCAGGTCGTCCTGCCTGGCAGCAGGTCGGAGTGGCGGAATAGGTAGACGCGCTAGCTTGAGGGGCTAGTGCCCGCAAGGGCGTGGGGGTTCAAGTCCCCCCTCCGACACCCCTCTGAGCAGCAGAAACGCTGGGCTGGAAGGCCCGGCGTTCTCGCGTCTGAGGGTCAGTGTCACGGTAGTGTCACGGTGAGGTCTGCGCTGAGGGGCGTTGGATCGACGAAGCGATGTCGTCGATGTCGAACGCGGCCCAGCAGCGCTTCTTAAGGTCGAAGCCGCGACCAGCCCAGGTTGCGTTGATGACCTTGACGCCTCCCATGCCCTGGACGTAGTCCACAGCCGGAATGAAGTCGGCGTCTCCGGAGACGAGTATTGCCAGCTCGTACGTCTGGCGGAACGCGAGCGACAGCAGATCGGTCACGATCGCCGCGTCCACGCCCTTCTCGGGCCTCGGCATGTACCGCTGTCCGCAGCTCGTACAGTGGTCGAACTCGCTTCCACAGTGCCGGCAGTGGATCGT
>DAHVLW010000063.1:0-5793 GCA_027320205.1 Acidimicrobiaceae bacterium | reverse complement strand
CGCGATCGAGCTCGCCGAGGTCGAGGAGCAGCTGCCGCTCGCCATCAAGGAGCTCCTCCACCGTCTCGAGAGCGAGCTCGCCGAGGCCTCGGAATACCGGCCTGGCGCCCCGAAGCCGGGGCGCGGCTGGGTGACGAGCGTCTTCTCGCCGAAGGGCGGGGTCGGCAAGTCCGTCCTCGCCGTCAACCTCGCCGCCGCCCTCGCCCGGCGCTCGGGCCGGCCCGTCGCCGTGCTCGACCTCGACCTGCAGTTCGGCGACGTCGCGGTGATGCTCCGCCTCCAGCCGGTGCACACCGTGGTCGACGCCGTCTCGGCCGGCAACCGGCTCGACCGGACACTGCTCAAGAGCTTCCTCGTCCGCCACGAGCGGAGCGGCGTCCACGTCCTCGCGGCACCGACGTCCCCCTCCGAGGGCGACCACGTCGACCCGGGGGCGATGCTGCGGATCCTCGACCTCTTGCGGGAGATGTTCGGCTTCGTGGTGATCGACACCCCGCCACACGTCGACGAGGTCGTGCTGCAGGCGCTCGCCGAGAGCGACACCGTCGCCTTCATGGCGGCGATGGACGTGCCCTCGGTGAAGAACGCCCGCCTCGGCCTGCAGGCGTTCGAGCTCCTCCAGCTCCCGCTCGAGAAGCTCATGCTCGTGTTGAACAGGGCGGACTCCCGCGTGCACCTCGCCGTCCACGACGTCGAGCGCGCCCTCGAGACGAAGATCGGCCTGACCCTTCCGTCGGAGGCCATCGTCCCCCAGTCGGTCAACCAGGGCGTTCCCGCGGTGATCGAGTACCCGCGCTCCCGCTTCGCGGGCCAGGTCAACCAGCTCGCCGACCTGGTGCTCGCCCGCACCGCGCAGGTCGACGCCGCCCACGCCGACGCGGCGCACGCCGACGCCTCGAGGCACGACGCCGTCGCGGCGCTGGCGAAGCGATGAGCCCCGAGCGGCCGGCCGCCGGCGGCCTCTACGGCCGCCTGCAGGAGGGGAGCGCCGGGGCCGACCCCCGCACCGAGGCGCTCGACGCCGTTCGCTCCCGCATCCACCACCAGGTGATCGCCGAGCTCGGCCCGGTCTTCTACAGCAACCTCGTCGATCAGAAGGAGCTGCGCGCCCGGGTGGAGCGCATCGTCCAGGTGGCGATCCGCGCCGAGAAGACCCCGATGTCGATATTGGAGACGGCACAGCTCGCCGAGAGCGTCACCGACGACGTCCTCGGCTACGGACCGCTCGAGCGGCTCGTGCGCGACCCGACGGTCAACGAGATCATGGTCAACGGGCCCGAGCGCGTCTATGCCGAGCGCCACGGCAGGATCTTCCCGACGGGGATCACCTTCCTCGACGAGGCGCACCTCCGTCACGTGATCGGCCGCATCGTCGCCGAGGTCGGACGCCACATCGACGAGTCCTCGCCGATGGTCGACGCCCGGCTGCCGGACGGCTCCCGGGTGAACGCGGTGTTCCCGCCGCTCGCCGTGGGCGGCCCGTTCCTCACGATCCGCAAGTTCGCCGTCGACCCGTACACCCTCGACGACCTCGTCAGCTTCGGGACGCTGACCTACCAGGTCGCGGAGCTCTTGCATGCCTGCGTCGAGGGCAAGGCGAACGTCCTCGTCTCCGGCGGCACGAGCACCGGCAAGACGACGCTGCTCGGCGTGCTCTCCTCCTTCATCCCGACCGGCGAGCGGATCGTCACGATCGAGGACGCGAAGGAGCTCCAGCTGCGCCAGGAGCACGTCGTCTCGCTCGAGTCCCGCCCGCCGAACACCGAGGGCAAGGGCGAGGTGACGATCCGCGACCTGCTGCGCAACACCCTTCGGATGCGGCCGGACCGCATCATCATCGGCGAGTGCCGCGCCGGCGAGGCGCTCGACATGCTCCAGGCGATGAACACCGGCCACGAGGGCTCCATCACCACCGTCCACGCCAACAGCCCCCGAGACGCCCTGTCCCGGGTCGAGACGATGACGCTGATGGCGGGCTTCGACCTGCCGGTGCGGGCCGTGCGCGAGCAGATGGCCTCCGCCCTCGACGTGATCGTCCACCTGGCGCGGATGCGCGACGGGACCCGGCGGGTCACGCACGTGTCGGAGGTCGGGCGGATGGAGGGAGACGTCGTCCTGCTCCAGGACATCTTCCTCTTCGACTACCGGGCCGGCGGCGACCTCGAGGGCCGCACGACCGGGGCGCTGCGGGCGACCGGGATCAGGCCCCAGCTCACCGAGCGCCTGGCCGACCGCGGCGTGAAGGTCGACCCGGCGGTCTTCGACAACGAGCGATCCCGATGGGCGGCCCTCGCCCGAGGATGAGGACGGGTGACGATGCGGCTGGCGGCGACGTTGGCGACGTTCCTCGGCCCGGCGTGGTCGGCCGTCGCCCACTTCTTCACGCGCCTCGACCATGAGATCAGCCCGGTCGGCGTCGTCGCCGCCGGGATCGCCGCCGTCTCCCTGATCGTCTACGGCGGGTTCTTCCTCGCCGGGAGGCACCGGCGGGCGACGCTCGTCGCAGTGCTCGACCCCTACCGCATCGCGCCCGCCGGCCAGCACGGCCGCATCGTCGAGGAACCCGAGAGCGTCCTCACCCTCCGGCTGCTGAAGCGTCTCTCCGGGGCGCTCGAGGACGCCATCGGCGAGACCCGCGCCGGGAGCTGGCTCCGCTCGATGCTCGAGCGGGCCGGCGTGCAGGTCCCCCTCGGCGAGCTCGCAGGCATCTGGCTCGTCACCGGCGTCCTCCTCGTCGCCCTCGGCTGGCTGCTCGCCGGGGTCGTCGGCCTCGCCATCCTCCTCGTGCTCGCCGTCGTCGGGCCGGTGGCGGTGCTGCAGGGTATCGTCGACCGCCGCACCGCCTTGTTCGCCTCGCAGCTGCCGGACGTGCTGAAGCTGACGGCGAGCTCGCTGCGCGCGGGGTTCTCGCTCCTCCAAGGGCTCGACGCCGTCACCAAGCAGGTCCGCGAGCCGTCGAGGGGCGAGCTCCAGCGAGTCCTCGCCGAGGCACGGCTGGGCCGCCCGGTCGAGGAGGCCCTCGAGGACGCCGCCGCCCGCATCCGCAACCGGGACTTCTCCGAGAGCGTCGCCGCCGTCCGCATCCAGCAGGAGGCCGGTGGCAACCTGGCGGCGCTGTTCGACACGCTGGCGGCGACGATGCAGCAGCGCCTGCGGCTGCGGCGCGAGGTGCGCACGCTCACCGCCGAGGGGAGGGCGAGCGCCTGGATCCTCGCGATCCTCCCCGTCGCCCTCGGGGCGTTCATCCTCGCTGTAAACCGGCCCTACATCCTCGAGCTCGTCCACAGCCTCCCCGGCCGGGTGATGCTCGTCGGCGGGCTCGTCCTCGAGATCGTCGGCTTCTGGTGGATGAACCGGATCGTGAAGATCGATGCCTGAGTCCGCCCACCTCGCCCTCCTCGTCGCCGCCTGCGTCGTCCCCGTCGCCGTCGCGCTCGCCCTGTGGCGGACGACGGCGCGGCGGCGCGCCGTGCTCGTCACGCTGAAAGCGGCGACCGCCTCGACGCCGTCGCCCGCCCATGCCCGGGCGCACCGGGCCGAGCGGCGCCGGCCAGTGGTCGACGGGCTCGACCGGGCGACCGCCGCCGTCGCGCGGCTCACCCACCGCCTGAGCCCGCCCGGCTACGTCGAGGGCGTCCAGCGGCGGCTCACGCTGGCGGGGCGGGACGGCAAGGCGGACCTCAGCCGCTTCCTCGCGGCGCGGCTCGCCACCGTGGCGCTCGTCCCCGTCGCCTTCGTGCTCGTGCGGATCTCTCCGATCCCCCGCCTGGACCAGCTCCTCGTCTTCCTGGTCCTCGCCTTCCTCCTCGTGCTCGGCCCGGAGGCATTCCTCAACCGGCAGGTCGGGGCACGCCAGGAGCGGATCCGCAGGGACCTCCCGGCGATCGTCGAGCTGCTGATGATCAGCACCGAGGCCGGGCTCGGCTTCGACCAGGCGCTCGGGATGGCGCACTCGCGCGTTCCCGGACCGCTCAGCGACGAGCTCTCCCGCCTGCTCGGCGAGGTCCGCATGGGGGCCTCGCGCACCGAGGCGCTCGAGGCGCTCGACCGGCGGACCGACGTTGCCGAGCTGCGCTCGTTCATCATGGCGCTCGTCCAGGCCGAGACCTTCGGCGTGTCGATCGGGTCGATCCTGCGCTCGCAGGCCGAGGAGGTCCGCGTCGCCCAGCGCCAGCACGTCCAGGAGCTCGCCCAGAAGGCGCCGGTGAAGATGCTCTTCCCGCTGGTCTTCTGCGTGCTGCCGGCGCTGTTCATCGTCGTCGTCGGGCCGGCGGCGATCGAGATCTACCGGACGATCATCAAATGAGGCGGCTCCGGTCGATGCGGCAGCTCGGGCCGATGCGGTGGCCCGCGCCGGTCCGGGAGGGCGCGCCGGTCCGGCACGGCGGGCGGCGATCTCGGGCGCGGAGGAGGGACGACTCGGGTGCCGCCCTCGTCGAGTTCGCCCTCGTCTTCCCGATCTTCGTCATCATGCTGCTCGGGATGGTCCAGCTCGGGCTGTCCTTCGCCGGCTGGTCGCAGCTGCGTGCCGCGGTGCAGACGGGAGCACAGATGGCGAGCGTGGAGGACGGGGGGGGTGCCGAGTACCCATGCAGCGTGCCCACGCCTTCCGGGAGCTCTCGGAAAGCCCAGAACACGGCGCAGATGGTCTGCGAGATCGCTTCGCTGATCGGCACGCCCGTCGGCACGGGAGTGAGCGCCTCGAGCCCGCCGGAGGTCGGACTCTGGATCACCGGCAGCTCGAACCAGTACATGGTGACGGTGTGCGCGGCGACACCGGCGTCCAACTTCACCGGCTTCCTTCCCGCTTACACGCTTCATGCGACGAGCGAGGTGTACGCGGAGGTCCCGAGCCTCGGCGACGACCTCGAGCCCTGGAATCCCTACGGCCTGGGCGGGTGCGGTCCGGCCACCGGCAGCTGAACGGGGTCCCCGGCGCGATGGGACGTGCCCTCCCTCAGGCGCTCGCACGCTGCCGGCAGCCGAAGCCCTTCCTGAACATGCGGGGCGACGACGGCGTCATCCTCGTCTTCTGGGCGATATCGCTCACCGCTCTCGTCGGGTGCGTCGCCTTGGCGCTCGGCTTGGGCGACGTCGTGCAGAAGGCGACGAACCTTCAGGGCGCCGCAGACTCTGCCGCGCTCGCCGGCGCGACGGCTCTCGGGACGTCCCAGGGCTGCTACGACGCACAGAGCTGCCGAAGCGCAGCGGAGTCGGCGGCACAGCAGGTCGCCACGACCTACCAAATCACCCTCGATGGCTGCGACGTGACGCCCCCGACCGGTCCCCACTGGCAGGCGGAGGCCGGAGGTTGCTTCGCCTTCTACTTCCCGCACCCCGAAGACGCTCGGAACCCGAACGACTTCCTCGGCGCGCCGAGCGTCGTCTGGGTGAGCACGCCGCCCGAGAGCGCAACCTCCATCCTCGGGAGCGTCCTCCCGGCGGTCAGCAGGTGGGCCGTCGCGTACTACGGCGGCGGCGATGGAACCACGTCAGGTGCCCGGCTGTGCACGTTGTCGCCGCTCGGCGGCACCGGAGGCGACGGCGGGACCGGGAACGGGAACGGGAACGGGAACGGGAAGGAGAACTTCCCCGGGAACTGCGGGACGGCCAGCGACAGCGGCTGAGCCTGCGCTCGACTCGCACCGGGGCACTTCGACTGGCTGGGGCTTGCCTTGGTCGCTAGCCGGAAGTTACGCCCGCGACCTCAGCAGCAACCGCCGTTGACCAGGAAGTTCTCGTCATCGTGCACTGGTCGTCGTGGCTACATGATGCGCCTGGGGATTCCGATCC
>DAHVLW010000051.1:0-3813 GCA_027320205.1 Acidimicrobiaceae bacterium | reverse complement strand
GATCGTCGGCGGGCGGTCGCTCACCTGGGGCGCCCTCGTGGGCGCCGGCGCCTACAGCGCCCTGAACGGCGAGACGACGAACGACCCGGGCCTCTCGGTGCTCGTCCTCGGCATCGCCCTCGTCGTCGTGCTCGCCTACCTTCCCGAGGGGATCACGGGGTTCCGGCTCCCGGCGTTCTTGCGCCGCGTGCGGGCGCAGGACGGCGACCAGCGGGCGGATGCCGCGGGCGAGAGGCTACACGCCGGCGGCGAGATGGCGGGCGCCGGGGACGAGCAGGAGGCGTCGCCCTCCCTCGCCCGCCGGGTACGGGCGAGCTCGGCGGCGGACTGAGGTGGCGAACCAGGTCGCGCTCAGCATCCAGGGGCTCGAGAAGAGCTTCGGCAGGGTGCGCGTGCTGCGCGGGCTCGACCTCGAGGTCCCGATGGTCCCCGACTCCGCCGTCGCCGTCCTCGGTCAGAACGGCGCGGGGAAGACGACGCTGCTCAACGTCGTCACTCGTCTCGTCCCGCCGGACGGCGGCGCGATCCGGGTGTTCGACGAGAGCGTCCTCGCCCGGCCCGCACATCGCCTGGTCGAGCTCGGCGAGACCCGCACCATCCGGCTCGCGAGCATGCTGTCGTGCGCCACGTTCCGGCTCCCGGCGATGCTCGCCGTGCAGGCGGCGCAGGTGGACGCCATGAGCGGGGGCCGCCTCGAGCTCGGCATCGGGGCCGGGTGGGTCGAGCCCGAGCATCGCGCCTATGGCATCCCCTTCCCCGGGCCGGCAGAGCGCCTCGAGCGCTTGGTGGAGCAGATCGAGATCGTCCTCGGCATGTGGGCGACGACGGAGGGCGAGACGTTCACCTACAACGGCGCCCACTACGTCCTTACCGAGTGCCCGGCGCTCCCGAAGCCCGTCCAGCGCCCTCGTCCCCCGCTCATCCTCGGCGGGAAGGGCCCCCTCAGGACGCCGAGGATCGCCGCGAGGTACGCCGACGAGTTCAACGTCGCCTTCGACACCCTCGCGAACGTCGGCGCGCAGCTCGCCCGTGCCCGCGCCGCCTGCGAGAGAATCGGCCGCGATCCCGCCTCGCTGCTGTGCTCCGTCGCGGTGACGACGACCCTCGGGCGGACGTCGGGCGAGGCCGCCGCACGCGTCGCGACGCTCGGCGACGACATCGCCCGGCTGAAGATCGGCCCGGGGCTCGCGGGCACGATCGAGGAGGCGCGGGAGCGGATCGGCACCTACGCCGGCATGGGGGTGGCGCGCCTCTACCTCCAGATGAAGGACCTCGAGGACCTCGACCAGCTCGACCTCGTCGCCGAGGAGCTGCTCGGCTCGACCTGAGCACCCCGGAGGTGCTGGTCACCAGCTCAAGATGTGTCAGCCGGCGTGTGGAAGCGGGGCGCACCACCGCCGTTAGCGTGCGCGTGCTGCAGCCCGAGCGCGCCCCGCGAGCGATCGCCGTGCTCTCGCCGCTGCTCGGCGGCACCTACCACAGCCGGGTGATGATCGGGATCGTCCGCGCCGCTGCGGCGCGCGGCGTGCCGGTGGTCGGCGTCCAGACCGTCGACACCGCCCGCGCCCCCTTTCCAGGGGCGGAGCCAGGCGGGGACGACTGCTCGCAGCGCATGGCCTGGTCCGAGATCCTCGGCGCCGTCGTTCTCGTCGATCCGGTGCACCCGCAGTACCTGCGGGGACTGATCGCCGCAGGAATTCCCGTGGTGACCGTCGCGCACGAGGTGCCGGGACTGACGTGCCCGGTGCTCTCCGGCGACAACCGCGGAGGCGCGAGCCAGGCGGTGCGCCACCTGCTGGAGCACGGGCACCGGAGGGTGGCTTTCGTCGGGAACGTCGCTCACGACGACATGAAGGAGCGCTACGAGGCCTACCGAGAGGCGCTCAGGCGCCACGGGATCGAGCCCGACGAGCGGCTCGCGTACCTGGTCGACGACAACCTCGAGCCCGGGGGCGAGAAGGCGGCGCGGGCCATGCTCGACGCGGGGCTTCCCTCCACGGCGGTGTTCGTCGCGACGGACTACGGCGCGATCGGGATGATGCAGGAGCTCAAGGCGGCCGGCCTCGTCCTTCCCCGTGACCAGGCGATCGTCGCGTTCGACGACGAAGAGGAGTCTTCCGCGGTGACGCCGTCGCTCTCGACCGTGCGCGTCGACCTCGCAGAGGTCGGCGCGGCGGCGGTCCGGCTGGTGCTCCGCGGCGGCGGACCCGGGGCGACCGTCGGGCCCCGGCACCTGGTCCCGACCTGGTTCGTGGTACGGGAATCGTGCGGATGCAGCCTCTACGAGGGCAGCACCCTACGGCTGCGCGGCGACGCGGCCGCGCCGCCACGGTCGCAGGCCCCGCGTTCCCCGGGTCGTGCGCCGTGCCCGCCGAGGATCGGCGACCATGCCGCAGAGGCGGTCGCCGCCGCATGCGAGGAGCTCGCCGGCCTGCTCGACGAGCCCGACGAGGTCGCGCCGGAGCGGCTCGAATCGATCGCCCAGCGAGCGCTTCCGCCCGAGGCTCGCTGGGAGCACGTGCCGGCCGCCGTGGCCCGCGCGAGCGAGCTCGCCGGGACGCGCGGTCGGAGCCCGCGGGAGCGCCAGGGCCTCGTCACCACCTTTGCGCTGGCGCTCTCGCACGCCTACCTCTCGCGCCAGGCGTTCGAGAAGACCGGCCTCGGGCAGTCGCTCCGCGACGAGTACCACCTCAGCATGGACCTTCTCCGCCGCGACCGGAGCGACCCGAAGGCGCTGCGGTTCCTCTCCCGGTCGCACGCCCGTGCGGCGTGCCTCGCCCTCTGGCATGACGGCGATCCGAAGACCGCGACCTTGGAGGTCGCCGGCACGTACTCGGTCGACGGGCCACCCCCGGTCGCGTGCGGCGAGGTGTTCGCGGTCGAGGAGTTCCCGCCGGGCGCCCTCGTCCAGGACGCGGATGCGGCGGACGGCGAGGCGACGCTCGTCCTCCCCGTCCGCAGCGGCGTGGCGGACTACGGGGTGCTGGCGATCGTCGCGCCGGTCGAGCCCAGCTCCGTGAGCGGCCGCGACTTCTACCTCGAGTGCGCCGCGCTCCTCGGCGCCGCGCTCGAGCAGGAGGACCTCGTCGCCTCCCTCCTCGACCAGCACCACGCGCTCCGTTCGCAGCAGGACGAGCTTCGGGCGCAGCAGCTCCTGCTCGAGCGCCAGAAGGCGGAGCTCCAGCGAAGCGAGCAGCGCCTGCGCCACCAGGCGCTCCACGACGCGCTCACCGGGCTGCCCAACCGCACGCTCGTCCTCGAGCGCGCCGGTCAGATGCTCGCCTCCGCCCGGCGGCGCGGCACGCGGGTCGTCGCGCTGTTCGTCGACCTCGACGACTTCAAGCAGGTGAACGACCGCCACGGCCACGCGACGGGTGACGAGCTGCTCGTGGCGGTCGGGGCACGGCTTCGCCGCGAGGTGCGAGGCGCCGACACCGTGGGCCGCCTGAGCGGCGACGAGTTCGTCATCCTCGCCGACGAGACCGGTCTCCGGAGGGGAGGGCTCGCCCTCGCGGAGCGCATCGAGAGGGCGCTGCGCGTGCCCTTCGAGCTCAGCTCCCGGGTCGTCGAGGCACGAGCCAGCATCGGGATCGCCGTCGGAGCGGAGCTGAGCGGCGACGAGCTGCTTCACGACGCCGACTCCGCGATGTACCAGGCGAAGGCGGCCGGGAAGGACTGCGTCGTCCCCTTCGCGGGCGAGGGGCGCCCCGTCCGCCCCTGAGGCGCCCGCGGAAACGCTCAGGTTGTCCGTCGCATCTGCCGTTGTACCTCTCGGCCGGGGGCGACCGGCCACCGGTGGTACAGCACAGGAGG
>DAHVLW010000320.1:0-1698 GCA_027320205.1 Acidimicrobiaceae bacterium | reverse complement strand
CTGCTTCGCAGGCATCGGGCCCGGCGAGGTGACCCTCTCCGGTCGCAAGCTCGTTGGCATCTCCCAACGGCGCGACCGGCGCGGCGCGTGGTTCCACTCGGCGGCCTTGGTCCGCTTCGACCCTGCTCACCTCGCCGGGCTCCTCCTGCTCGATCCGTCGTCGCGCCGGGCGCTCGTCGCGCACCTCGAGTCAGAGGTCGCGACGCTGCCCGTCGTGGCGACGGGCCTCGAGGCCGGCCTGCGGCGGGCGTTCGCCGGCGCCGCCGCCCCAGCCCGGCCCGTCGCCGGCTAGCACGTTGAGCGCGACCGGTCCCGCCGCGCGGCGCGAGTCGCCGCGGCCGGCTGGCGGCGAGTCCGGCTCCGTCCCGGTCGACGAGTGGGCGGTGCTCGACCGCGCCTACGCCGGATACCTCGACGAGCACCCGGCTCCGCCGGGAGGCTCGCTCCTCGCGCAGACGATCCTCACCGGTCGCCAGCGCCGCAGCCTCCTGCCCCATCTCGAGGTGGCTCGAGGGGCCGACCTGATCGATGCCGGCACCGGGTTCGGGCCGCTCCTGCTCGAGCTGGCCCACCGGGACGAGGTCCGGGCCGTCGGCGTGGACGCCGACGGCAGCGTCCTCGCCGTCGCGGCGTCGATCGCGGCGAGGCTGTCCGGCTGGCTCCACGGCCAGTCTTCCGCCCAGTTCGCGCAGGCGAGCCTCCTGGACCTGCCCTTCTCCGACGTCTCGTTCGACGTGGCGACGGTCCGGCTCGTGGTCCAGCACCTCGCCGAGCCCCGCCGCTTCGTCGAGGAGCTCCGTCGAGTGCTCCGGCCAGGTGGCACGGCGTTCGTCGTCGACGTCGACGACGGTCTCGGCGTCTCCTACCCCTCACCGTCGCCAGAGCGAGCCACCCTCGAGCAGGCGTTCGACGCCTGCCAGGCAGCGGCAGGGGGCGACCGTCTGGTCGGGCGGAAGCTCTCGACCTACTTCTCCTCCGGGGGGTTCGAGGTCGTCGGGGTCACGCTCCTCGCCGAGGCGCAGCACGTCGTGACGACTCCCGGAGATGCCGCTCGGCTGCTCGTGACGGCGCGCCTCGCCGCCGCGCGAGATGAGATCGTCCGTCGCGGCCTGCTCGCCGGGCCCGAGTTCGATCGCTGCCTCGCGGCCGTTGCGAACGAGCCGCCGAGGGCCCGCTTCCGTACGGAGGGTCTGATCCTCCTCGCCGCGCGGCGCCCCGTCTCCTGAGCTTCCGCCACCCTTCCTCCTGAGCGCGCCTTCCGAAGGCGCAGGCCGCCACTTGCGAAAGCCCGGCCCGCGGCCCGACCTTGCGGGGGGACGGGCCCGAGACGCCATCCGGTGGACCGGATCCCACCTGCCACCAGCGTCGACGCGCGCCGGTGGCACGCAGGACCTTGCTGGTGGGGCGATTGGTCTATAAGGTGGCGCGGAATGGGGCATTGTGGAGGGCCAAGGATGGACGGACCCCCGACGGTGGGACCCGCGGGTTCGAGGTGCCGCGGAGGTCGGGCAGAGGGACGTCGGGCAGAGGGACGTCGCGCAGGGGGACGCGGTGGCTGAGGCAACCGGCTTCTACGGGACCTACGAGCACTCCCTCGACTCGAAGGGCCGCGCCGTGCTCCCGGCGAAGTTCCGGCCGTTCTTCCGCGAGAGAGCCATCCACCTGACCCCGCATTTCGACCGCAGCGTCGCGATCTGG
>DAHVLW010000312.1:0-3456 GCA_027320205.1 Acidimicrobiaceae bacterium | reverse complement strand
TGAGCGGAGCGACGCCCCGATCGGTACCATGCCCTCGATGGAGATCCGAGACGATCTGCGCTACACGAAGGACCACGAGTGGGTCCGCATCGAGGGGGCACGGGCGGTGGTCGGGATAACGGACTTCGCCCAGTCCTCGCTAGGTGACGTCGTCTACGTCGCGCTGCCCGACGTGGGCGCCCGGGTCGAGCGCGGCGGCACGCTCGGCGAGGTCGAGTCGACGAAGTCGGTCTCGGAGGTCTACGCGCCTGTCGGCGGCGTCGTCGCCGAGGTCAACACCGCCGTCGTCGACGCGCCCGAGCGGCTGAACAGCGACCCGTACGGCGACGGCTGGCTCTGCGTGATCGAGGGCTCCGAGGCAGCCGACGTCGAGCAGCTCCTCCCTGCTCAGCGCTATCGGGAGCTGATCGAGCCCTGACAGCGAGGGGTCGCGGCCCTCGGACGCGGCGGAACGCGAACGGCTACCGTAAGCGGGGTGTTCTGCCACAACTGCGGCCACCGCAACCCACCGGGCGTGAACTTCTGCTCGTCCTGCGGCGCCGCGCTCGTCGCCGGTGGTGGCGACACCACGGTGTCCTTCGTCCCGGTCGACGCGTCAGGGGAGCTCGGCGAGGACGAGCTCGGCCTCTCCGTCGCGGAGCTCTCCGAGGGCACGGGCGTGCTGCTCGTCAAGCGCGGCCCGGACGCCGGCGCGAAGTTCGTGCTCGACGCCGAGGTGACCCGCGTCGGGCGGCACCCCGAGAGCGACATCTTCCTCGACGACATAACGGTCTCGAGGCGCCACGCCGAGTTCGTGCGGGACGGCTCGCGCTACCACGTGCGCGATGTCGGGTCGCTCAACGGGACCTATGTCAACCGCGAGCGGATCGACGAGGTCGTGCTCTCGAGCGGGGACGAGGTGCAGGTGGGGAAGTTCAAGCTCGTCTTCCTCGCGCCGGCCGCGAGCTGAGAGGGCGGAGGAAGGTCGTGGCCGTCGAGCACGAGGCGAGCGGGCATCGCCGGTCCGGGGGCGACCCGGGCGTGCGAGCCGCGCGCACGCGCCACGCCGAGCGACACGGCGGCGAGCGGGAGCGGCCCTACCTCTCGATCCGCGAGGTGCTCGAGCTGCTCGTCGCAGAGTTCCCCGACATCACCATCTCGAAGATCCGCTTCCTCGAATCGAAGGGGCTCATCGAGCCCGAGCGGACGCCCTCCGGGTACCGGACGTTCTTCGGTCCGGACGTCGAGCGGCTCCGCTGGATCCTGCTCCAGCAGCGTGAGCACTTCCTGCCGCTCAAGGTCATCAAGGGGCGGCTCGACACGGCGGCCGGCGTGCCGCAGGGCGGGGCCGTCGAGGCGTCGCTGTTCGACGACGAGCTGCGAGAGCCTCCCGTCGCGGGAAGTCACCTCGCCGGGGTCGCGAGCCACCCGAGCGCCGAGGGGGCGGGGCTCCGGTTGATGGCGGAGCCGTCTGCGGCACCCGAGGCGCGCCAGGCGTTGGCGCTTCTCGAACGGGTACGCGACGAACCGGCAGGCGGCGGGGAGCAGGGGCGGCGCGACGAGCCCCCGGGCTCCGGCGCGACTGCGGGCGCAGGCGACGAGCCCGTGGCCGCGGCGCCCGACCCGGACCAGCTCGGCACCGGGGCGCCTCCCGGGTCGTTCCCGGAGGCCGGGCCCCCGGCGGCGCCTACGCGGCCCGAGAAGACGGCTCGTGGTTCGCGCCCCGCCCGGCGTGAGCCCACGGGCGCGAGGAGCGCCGCGCAGCCTCGTCGGGCGCGGTCGGGCTCGCGCGGCGGGGCTGGGGCGGGCACGGGTCACGGCGCGGACCCTCCGAGCGGGGTCGCCCTGAGCGCCGGGGAGCTTGCTGCAGCGGCAGGGGTGGACGCGGCGCTCGTCGCCGAGCTCGAGGAGTACCGGCTGGTGAGGTGCCGTATGGTGGGCGGGGAACGTTGCTACGACGAGGAGGCGCTCACCGTCACGCGACTCGCCCGGGCCTTCCGCGCCTACGGCATCGAGGCGCGCCACCTGACGACGTTCCGGCACGCGGCCGAGCGGGAAGCCGGCCTGTTCTCCCAGGTGGTCATGCCGCTCCTCCGCCAGCGCAACCCGACGGCGCGCGAGCAGGCTCGAGCCGGGCTCGCCGAGCTCGCCGAGCTCGGTGCCGAGCTGCAGGCCGTCCTCGTGCGCGCCGAGCTGCGTGGCGTCGCCGGAGGGTGACCGCCCCCAGACGTCTCTACTCCGCACCCGAGCTCGCCGACATCGTCGGGCGCCTCGCGAGGGAGATCTCGGCGGACCATCCCGAGGGCGTCGTGCTCGTCGGGGTCCTGAAGGGGAGCGTCTTCCTCGTCGCCGACCTGCTCCGGCGCCTTGGCGTCCCGGTCCAGGTCGACTTCCTCTCGCTCTCGGCGTACGCTCCCGCGGCACGCCGGGTGCAGGTGCTCAAGGACCTGGACCTCGACGTGAGCGGGCGCGACGTCGTGCTCGTCGAGGACGTCGTCGACACGGGGCTCTCGGCCCGCTACGTCCTCGACCTGCTCGCCGGGCACGGGGCGCGGCGGGTCCGCGTCTGCGCGCTCCTCGACCGGCCCGGACGCCGGATCATCCCGCTCGAGGTCGACTACCGTGGCGCGGAGGCGCCGGAGAGCTACCTCGTCGGCTACGGGCTGGACCTCGCCGATCGCTTCCGGAACCTCCCCGACGTTCTCGTCGTCGACAATCCCGGGTCGAGCGGAGCGGGGCTCGACCTCGAGCTGCTGGACCTCGACCTCCTCGAGCGGGGCCTCTACGGGCCGGTGCGCTGAGCGGGGAGGTACCGGCCCGGGCCGGCCGGGAGTATCGTCGAATCGGTGCTCGAGGTGCGGCTGGCGGCGGTTCGGGTGGACCTCCAGTCGAACACGCCGGTCATCCTCTTGCAGGAGAAGGACGGCGAGCGGTCGCTCCCGATCTTCATCGGGGCGCCTGAGGCGACGGCGATCGCCTTCGCCGTCCAGGGGGTGGACGTCCCGCGACCGATGACCCACGATCTGATGCGCGACATCCTGGCGGCGCTCGGCGCGAAGGTGGAGCGCGTCGTGGTCACCGAGGTGCGCGACAGCACCTACTTCGCCGAGATCCACCTTGAGCTCGGCGGTCGAAACCTCGAGGTCTCGAGCAGGCCCTCGGACGCCGTCGCGCTTGCGACCCGCACCGGATCGCCGTTGTACGTGAGCGAGGATCTGATGGAGGAGGCGGGCGTCCTCATCGAGCTCGGCGAGGAGGATGGCGAGGCCGAGCCGGAGGAGCTTGTCGGGCAGTTCCGCCAGTTCCTCGACACGGTCCGTCCCGAGGACTTCTCCGCCTGATTCCCTATGGACGACGCGCTGTCAAGCCGTCCTCTTGACTCGGGTTCCGCGCTCGGCTGGAGTGGTCGGCGGGGAAGGTCGCCTCGTCCTGTCCATGCCTTCGGGCCTGTGACCTTGTGCCTCGAGCACGTGCGCC
>DAHVLW010000300.1:0-6850 GCA_027320205.1 Acidimicrobiaceae bacterium | reverse complement strand
AGCCTCGACCGCCCACCCGACGAGGTGGCGCTCGGCACCGACACGGCGCGACGGCTCGGCCGCGCCCTGGCCGCGATCCCGGCCGAGCAGCGCCGCGCCGTCCTCCTGGCGGCGGTGCAGGGGCGTAGCGCCCGCGAGGTCGCCGAGCTCGAGTCGATCCCGCTCGGGACGGCAAAGAGCCGGATCCGGGCTGGTCTGGCGCGACTTCGCGACGCGGTGGCCACGGAGGAGGTCTGGTGAGCCGGCTCGGCGGCGACGCCTGCGCCGCCGACGACCTGGCCGAGCTGGCGCTCGGGACCCTGGCCGGCGAGGAGCGCTCCGGCGTGCTCGCCCACGTGGCCCGCTGCAGGACCTGTGCGGCAGAGCTCGCCGGGCTCGCGGCCGTCGCCGACGACCTGCTCCTGCTCGCGCCCGTCGCCGAGGCGCCGCTCGGCTTCGAGCTGCGCACCGTCGAGCGCCTGCGGGCGGCCGAGCACGAGAGCTCGTCGACAGACGTCGGCACGGCGGGCCTTGGCACGGCGGCTGCCGGCAGGGCGGCTGTCAGCCGCCCTGCTCGACACCGGTGGCGCCGCGCCTTCTCCGCGCTCGCCGCCGCCGTGCTCCTCGTGCTCGCCGGGCTTGGGATCGGCATCCTCGCGACGTCACCCAGCCGCTCAACTCGTCCGGCCGCACGGGAAGTCGTCGTCCTCGCGTCGCTCAGCTCCAGGGGCCGCACGGTCGGCCACGTGCGGGTGGAGGAAGGCAAGGCCACCTGGCTGGAGGTGACGGTAGGGCAGGGGCTCCGCCCCGGGATCGTGAGCTGTGTCGTCCGGCTGCGCGACGGGCGCGTCGTCCCCACTGGCTGGTTCCAGATCGGAGCTCAGGGGTCGCACTGGAGAGCCCGACTCGACGTGGGGGTGTCCGAGCTCGCGAGCGCGCAACTGCTCGGGCCGGCGGGCGCAGTCCTCGCCAGCGCGCCCATCTGAGGTCCGTCCGAGCGCCGGCCCGCCCGCTTACGTTCCGGCGAGGATCGCGAAGCGCGGCGCCACCCCGATCGCCCGCTCGATCGCCGAGGGCAGGGCGCGTCTCGTCGCCCATTCGACGTCGCGCAGCCGGACGAGTTGTGCCGAGCCCCAGGTGCTCGACTCGACCATCGCGAGCAGATGCTCGGGGCTCGCTCCCGCGGCGAGAGGGAGGTGGGCGAGCAGCTCGTCGCCGTACGCTGCGTGGTGCTCCGGCGCGTCACGCCGAAGCGTGCGAACGAGCTGCATCGCTCGATGGCGAAGCTGCTCGATCGGGCCCGCGCCGTCGCCCCAGACGCTCTCGACGAGCACGAGCCTCCCGGTGGGCGCCGCGTCGCGCCACGCGTCGAGCGCACCTCGTGGCGAGGGAAGGGTCCAGAGGAGGTGGCGCTCGACGACGGCGTCGAAGCCGCCGCGACCCGGCGCCGACGCGTCGCCCTCCACTGCATCGATGGGCAGCCCAGCGGCCTCTGCCTTGGTCCGGAGGCGTGCGAGCATCCCGGGTGACATCTCGAGTGCCGTGACCCGGTAGCCCTGGCGGGCGAGCACGAGGCTGAGGAACCCTGTTCCCGCCCCGGCGTCGAGCACCTTCGCCGGGGGCGGCGGGAGCAGGGCGCGTAGGCTCCCCGCCCACATCGCGAGCTCGGCGGAGCTCTGCGGGTGGTGCCCCGGGGAGTCGTCGTACGTGGCGGCGTCGGCGTCCCAGTAGGCGCGCAGCTCGGCGGCGACGTCGGTCATCGTCGGCGGGCTGCCACGGGGTCGGTCCCGCACGCGCAGGTGGCGCACCGTCCGAGCACTGCGAAGTGACGGGGATCGGTCTCGAAGCCGTAGCGTCGCCACGCTGTGCGCGCCAGCGAGCCGAACATCGCCGCCGGCGCCTCGATCGCCGACCCGCACTGCGCGCAGACGAAGTGCCCGTGGGTCTCCGAGGCCAGGTGGTACGTCGCCGGGCCGTGGCCGAGATGGGCGTGCACCACGATCCCGAGGCGCTCGAGCTCGTCGAGGTTCCGATAGATCGTCGAGAGGTGGACGTCGGGCGCGAGCTCCTTCACCGCAGCGGCGAGCTCCTCGGCGGTACGGTGCTCTCGCCCGTCAAACAGGCAGCGCAAGAGCACGCGTCGCGAGGAGGTCACGCGTCCCCCCTGGCCCCTCAGCAGCGCGAGGGCGTCTTCGACGAGGTCGCTCTCCCCCATGGCTCGAGGATAGCGCCGTCCTGCGATGCGCTGTAGGCTCTTGCGCACTGCTCGCATCTAGGTCGTCGACCGCCGTGACTCGGCGCGTGGTCATGCGGGCAATGCCGAGAATGGCGGCTGCCTCGGCGGGCGGGTAGCGCCTTCACGTGCGGAGTCAGCAAGACGGTGCCGGTGCCGGTGCCGGTGCCCGGAGTGGGACGAGGAGGCAGGCGATGCGCCCAGCGCGGTTGTGGCTGGCGATCCAGAAGAGCCCGCTCACCCGCGCCGAGTGGGCGCGCCTCGGCCTGATGGCCGCCGTCGTCGTCGGCCTCTACATTGCCGGCTTCGGCATGCTGGGCGCGGCAGCGCCGCACCACTTCCGGCTCTCGAAGACCCAGCTCTTCGGCCTCGGGACAGGAATCCTCGCGTTGACGCTCGGGATGCGCCACGCCTTCGACGCCGACCACATCGCGGCGATCGACAACACGACGCGCAAGCTGATGGGCGAGGGCCGTCGCCCGCTGAGCGTCGGGTTCTTCTTCTCCCTCGGGCATTCGACGATCGTCTTCGCCCTGGCGCTGCTGCTGAACTTCGGCATCCGAGCCCTCGACGACCAGGTGCGCAACGGAGGCTCGACCCTCCACCGCGTGACGAACATCGTGGGGACGGGGGTGTCGGCCCTCTTCCTCTACCTCATCGCGGCGCTCAACGTCGCCATCCTCGTCTCGATCGTCCGGGTCTTCATGGAGATCCGTCGGGGCCGCTTCGACGAGGCCGAGCTCGAGCAACAGCTCGACAAGCGGGGGCTGATGAACCGCTTCTTCGGCCGGCTCGCCCGGCGCATCGACGCGCCGTGGAAGATGTACCCGGTCGGCCTGCTCTTCGGGCTCGGCTTCGACACCGCGAGCGAGGTCGCACTCCTCGTGCTCTCGGGGACGGCCGTCGCGAGCGGGCTGCCCTTCTACGCGATCCTTTCGCTGCCGATCCTGTTCGCCGCGGGCATGAGCCTGTTCGACACGCTCGACGGCTGCTTCATGAACTTCGCGTACGGCTGGGCGTTCGCCCGACCTATCCGGAAGGTGTACTACAACATCACGATCACGGCGCTGTCGATCGGCGTCGCCTTCGTCATCGGGACGATCGAGCTGCTCGGGCTGCTGCCCTCCGAGCTGAGCCTGCGGGGAGCGTTCTGGCGGTTCATGGCCGGGTTCAACATCAACACGGCCGGCTTCTTCGTCGTCGGCATGTTCGCCGTCACGTGGGCGGTGTCACTCGGGATATGGCGCTTCGGGCGCGTCGAGGAGCGCTGGGACGCGGCCGCCGCCCGGGCAAGGGCCGCGGTGCCCGCCGGCGCCGACGACGCGATCGTCGAGCAGGCCTGAGCGCGCCGTGCCCGCGCGCCGGCAGCTCCGGCAGCCGGCGGGCCCCTTCGCGTAGCCTCCAGCTCGCCGGGGCTCTCGCCCCGGGCGCCCGGCGCCGAGGCGGCGCCGGGCGCCGAGACAACCGCGGGGCTGGCTCGGAGGATTGAGATGCTCAAAGGGTTCAAGAACTTCATGCTGCAGGGCAACGTGGTGGTTGTCGCAGTGGGCCTCATCGTCGCCCTCGCCTTCAGCACCCTGATAGAGGCGTTCACGACCAGCGTGATCGACCCGCTCGTGGCGCGGGCGGAGGGCACGCACGCGATCGGGCTCGGCTGGCAGCTTGGCACGGCTGGCAACAAGACGACCTTCATCGACGCCGGCGCGTTCGTCTCCGCGGTCGTCTACTTCCTCATCTTCATGGTGGTCCTGTACTTCGTGATCGTCCTCCCCTTCAGGGCGATCTCGGCACGTCGCGGCGTGAGCGTCTTCGGCCCCGCGCCGGCGGTGAAGACCTGCCCCGCGTGCCTGTCGGCGGACATCCCCGCCGCGGCGACGAAGTGCAAGTACTGCGGGACCGATCAGCCGGCGCCCGGACCTTCCTCGTCCGGGACGCCCGCCGGCGGAAGCGACACGTAGGCGGCGGCGCCGTCGGGCGCCGGCGGGCGCGCGAGGGCGGTCGAGCCGGCGCGTGCCGGATGGGCGACGCGCGGCCAGCTGACGCGAAAGCGCGCCCCCCCGGCAGGCGAGGTCGAAAGGTGCCAGGCACCCCCCGTCGTCGCGACGATCCGCTCGGCGATCGCGAGCCCGAGCCCCGCCCCCTCCGGGGATGAGCGTCCCCGGTGGAACCGGTCGAAGATCCGCTCCCGCTCCGCGGCGGGAACGCCGGGGCCGCTGTCGTCGACGGTGATCGTGGGCCGCCCGTCGACGAGCGCGGCGGCCACCTCGATGGCGCCCCCCGCCGGGCAGTAGCGGGAGGCGTTGTCGACGAGGACGGACGCGAGCCGTTCGATCAGCTCCGTCGGCGCCTGGACCGCGGCGACACCAGGCTCGGCCGCGGCGTAGAGCCTGAGGCCTCGCTGGCGCGCCAGCGAGTCGAAGCGCGCGACCACCGATTCTGCGACCTGGGCGAGATCGACGACCTCGTTCCGCGACGACGCGGGTCGTGCGTCGAGGCGTGCCAGCCACAGGAGGTCGTCGACGATCGAGCGAAGGCGCCTCGACTCTCCCGCGACACGCTCGAGCGCCGCGCGGTAGGAGGCGGCGGCGCGGTCAGCCGAGAGCGCGAGCCCGGCCTCGGCCTCGATGACGCTGAGCGGCGTCCGGAGCTCGTGCGAGGCGTCGGCGGTGAACTCGATCTGGGCGAGCCTGGCCCGCTCGACAGGGAGCGCCGAGCGTCGGCCGATGGCGTAGGCGACGACGAAGAAGGTGAGCAGCACGAATGGGAGGAGCACGCCCTCGATGACGATGAGCGTCGACCGCACCGTCGTGATCTGGGCGAGGCTCGTCCCGACGACGACGCGACCGCCGGGCGCGGCAGCGCTCTCCAGCCTGAACGGGAGCCCGGCCAGCGTGGCGTCGACGAGACCGCTGTGGGCGGCGAGCGCCCTCGGCAGCGCCGGAGCGCCGGCTTGGAGCGCGACGATCCCTGCGCTCCCGCGACCCGCGGCCGAGGAGCCCGACGGCACCCACCAGCCGAAGACGGGCGCGTCGTCGGGGTCGAAGGGGGCGCCGACCTCCGCTCCGGTCGAAGCGGGCGGGCTCGGCCCGGTCCCGGCTGGGCGCGTCCTCACGGTGCTGGTCTCCGCGGTGGCGGTCCCCGTCGCCGCGGACGCCGCCTGGTCGCTCGCCGCCGGGTCGCTCGCCGCCGGGTCGGTCGCCGCCGGGTCGGTCGCCGCCGGGCCCGTCGCCGCCCTGCCAAGCTTCCCGTGGCCGACGAAGGCGACGAGCTCGGTGAGCCGAACCGAGAGCCGGGCGTCGAGGTTGCCCTCCAAGTGGTCGAGCACGACCAGGTCGGCGACGGCGGCAGCGAGGACGTAGACGGCGAGCAGGAGCGCCGTCGCGCCGAGCGCCACGCGCCGCGCCGAGCGCGACGGGCTGCTCATCTCGCGACCATGCGGTAGCCGGCCCCTCGCACGGTCTCGATGCTCGCACCGGCGTCCTTCAGCTTCGCCCTGATGCGGGCGATGTGAACCTCGATCGTGTTCGACCCGACGGCGTCCGCCTCCTCCGGCCAGGCGTGAAGGGCGATCGACCTCCTGGACACCACCGCCGGACATCGCCGGACGAGCAGCTCGAGGATCGCTCGCTCCCGTGGCGTCACCTCGACCAGGGCGCCGGCGCTTCGCACCTGGTGGCTCGCCGGGTCAAGCTCGAGCGAGCCGCAACGAAGCACCGCAGCGCGCTCACCGAGCGGCCGCCGCAGCAGCGCCCTCACCCGCGCCAGCAGCTCGGCGTAGTCGAACGGCTTGACGAGGTAGTCGTCGGCGCCGGCGTCGAGCCCGCGGACGCGGTCCTCGGGCGCGTCCCGTGCCGTCAGCATGAGGAACGGCGTCGTCGAGCCGGCGCGCCGCGCCCGCTCGATGACCTCTAGTCCCGAGCGACCGGGGAGCCTCCAGTCGATGATGGCGACGCCGTACTCGTAGACGGCGAGGTACGCCTCGGCTGCCTCGCCTCCGACCACGGCGTCGACGACGTAGCCGGCCTCGACGAGGCCCCGCTCGAGGACCGACCGCAGTGCGTCGTCGTCCTCGAGGAGCAGGAGCCTCATCCGCCGGCTCGCAGCATCTTGGCCGCCGCGCGCCGCCGGCTGCGGTCCGGCGGCTCACGCATCCGGCAGGTCACACATCCGTCACACATATACTGCCGCCGATGGGCCTCGTCCGCGACGTCGCCGGCGCGGGCGGCCGGCTCGAGCTCGGGGCCGCGCCGGACGGCGCGGCAGGCGACTCGGCGACGGCGTCGGTCGCAGAGGCGACCCCGCGGCGGGGGCGCGACGCTGCGAGTCGGCTCACGCCAGGCGTCCACGTCCGGAGGGCTCCGGACCGCGCCCGCGCTGTCGCCGCGCTTCGCTCGCTTCGGTTCCCCGTGCTGGTCTACACCGTCTCCCGAGCCGTCTTGCTGCTTGATGCCCTGGTCGACGGCGCATTGCGGCACCACTCCTTGCTCAACGAGCTCGGCAACTGGGACGGCTACTGGTACCTGAGCATCGCCTGGCACGGCTACCCGCACCACGTGTCGACGCACCAGACGACCCTCGGCTTCTTCCCGCTCTACCCGATGGTGATGTGGCTCGTCGCACACGTCCTCAGTCTGCGCT
>DAHVLW010000281.1:0-5722 GCA_027320205.1 Acidimicrobiaceae bacterium | reverse complement strand
CTGGTAGAGGGCCGAGACCTGCTCGGGGTCGGTGACGTCGGCGTGGACGTAGCTCGAGTCGAGCGACTCGGCGAGCTCTCGTCCGGGGCCGTCCTCGACGTCAGCGAGCACGACCCGGGCGCCCTCGGCGGCGAAGGTCTTCGCGCTCGCCCGCCCGATGCCGCTCGCCGCGCCCGTGATGACCGCCACCTTTCCCTGCAGCCGACCGGCCACTGCTGCTGACCTCCTGTGTGTCCGTGCGCCTGTCCGTCGACCTGGTGCGCCTTTCCGTCTACTGTTCAGTACCCGTCCGTCGCGATGAAGACGTTCTTCACCTCGCTGAACGCCGCGAGGGCGTCCGGACCGAGCTCCCGCCCGATGCCCGACTGCTTGAAGCCGCCGAAGGGCGTCGAGTACCTGACGGACGCATGCGAGTTGACCGAGAGCGTGCCGCTGTCGACACCCCGCGCGACCCGGATCGCGCGGCCGACGTCGCGGGTCCAGATCGATCCCGAGAGCCCGTAGTCCGTCGCATTGGCAAGGGCGATCGCCTCCGGCTCGTCGGCGAAGGGGACCACGGCCACGACGGGGCCGAAGATCTCCTCCCTGAAGCACGCCTCGTCCGGCGAGACCGGTGCGAGAACCGTCGGCGGGTACCAGTAGCCGGGGCCGTCGGGCGCCTCGCCCGTGAACGCGACCTGCGCGGCGGAGACGTGCCCGGCGACGACCTCACGCTGGCGCGCCGACACGAGCGGGCCCATGTCGGAGTCTTCGAGCCTCGGGTCTGCGACCTTGACGGCGCGCACCGCCGGCTGCAGCAGGTCGAGGAAGCGATCGTAGACGCCTCGCTCGACGAGGATGCGCGAGCGTGCGCAGCAGTCCTGGCCGGCGTTGTCGAACACCGACCCGGGGGCGCTCGCCGCGGCGCGCTCGAGGTCGGCGTCGGCGAAGACGATGTTGGCGCTCTTGCCCCCGAGCTCGAGGGTGACCCGCTTGAGGCCGGCGGCGGCCCGGACCGCGACGTCCCTGCCCGCCCTCGTCGAGCCGGTGAAGCAGACCTTGGCGACGATGGGATGCTCTGCGAGGTGGCGGCCGGCGAGCTCGCCCGAGCCGGGGAGCACCTGCAAGACGCCCTCGGGAAGCCCGGCGTCGAGCGCGAGCTCGCCAAGGCGGATGGCGCTCAGCGGCGTGAGCTCCGCCGGCTTGAGCACGACGGCGTTGCCGGCGGCAAGGGCGGGGGCGAGGCCCCAGGAGGCGATAGGGAGCGGGAAGTTCCACGGGACGATGACGGCGACGACGCCGAGCGGCTCGTGGAAGGTGACGTCGATCCCGCCCGCCACGGGGATCTGCAGCCCGGTCTGCCGCTCGGGCGCGCCCGCGTAGTACTCGATCACGTCTCGGACCAGGGCGACCTCGGACCGGGCGCTTCGGATCGGGTGACCGGCGTTTCGCACCTCGAGCGCCGCAAGCTCCTCCGAGGCACCCTCGACCGCGCCGGCAAAGCGGCGCATGAGCCGCGCCCGGTCGGCCGGCGCCACCTTCCGCCAGGTGCTCGCCGCCCGCCGGGCGCGCTCGACGGCGGCGCCGACCTCCGCCCGGCTGGCAAGGACGACCGTCCCGATCACCTCGCCGTTCGAGGGGTCGTGCAGCTCGAAAGGACCCTCGGTGGCCCGCCTGATCGGGTCGAGGGCTCCTTGGGCGAGCCGGTCGGCACGGCTCACAGCCGCTCGAACCCCCGGTAGCGCTCCCAGTCGGTCACCGCCTCGGCGAAGGCCCGCTGCTCGACCCTCGCCATGTTCAGGTAGTGCTCGACGACCTCGTCGCCGAAGGCGGCGCGGGCGATATTCGACCGGCCGAAGCGCTCGGCCGCCTGGGCAAGGCTGGCTGGCACCCGCGGGAGGTGCGAGTCGTAGGCGTTGCCGAGGAACGGCGGCGGCAGCTCGAGGCCGGCGTCGACGCCGTGCAGCCCCCCGGCGACGAGGGCGGCGAGCGCGAGATAGGGGTTGACGTCGCCGCCGGGGACACGGCACTCGACCCGGAGCGAGCCGCCGCGCCCGACGATCCTGAAGGCACAGGTCCGGTTGTCGCGCCCCCAGGCGATCGCCGTCGGCGCGAACGAGCCAGCGACGAAGCGCTTGTAGCTGTTGACATTCGGCGCGAGGAGGAGGGTCAGCTCCGGGAGGGTGGCGAGCATGCCGGCGAGGAAGGCGTCGAAGGCCTCGGAAGTCCCCTCCTCCGACTCCCCGGCGAAGACCGGCCCGTCGGCGCGGTCTCGCAGCGAGAGGTGCACGTGGCACGAGCTACCCTCGCGCTCGTCGTACTTTGCCATGAAGGTAAGGCTCATGCCCTCCTGGGCGGCGATCTCCTTCGCCGCGCTCTTGAAGACCACGTGCTCGTCGGCCTTCTCGAGCAGGCCCGCGTAGCGGAAGGTGATCTCGTGCTGGCCGAGGTTGCACTCGCCCTTCGAGGACTCGACGACCATCCCCGCACCGGCCATCTCGCTGCGCAGCCGGTGGATCAGCGGCTCGACCCGGGCGGCTCCCTGGATCGAGTAGTCGACGTTGTACTGGTTCGCCGGGGTGAGGCCGCGATAGCCGCAGGCCCAGGCCGCCTCGTAGCTGTCGGAGAAGACGATGAACTCGAGCTCGGTGCCCGCCAGGCCGTGCCAGCCGTGCTCGGCGAGGCGCTCGACCTGGCGGCGCAGCACGTGGCGCGGCGCGGGGAGGACCTCGCTCCCGTCGTGCCAGTAGAGGTCGGCGAGGCAGATCGCCGTCGCGGGGTGCCAGGGCGCGACCCTCAGCGTGTCGATGCACGGACGCATCACGAAGTCGCCGTAACCCCGCTCCCAGGAGGCGTGGGCGTACCCCTCGACGGTCGCCATCTCGACGTCCACCGCGAGGAGGTAGGCGCACGCCTCGGCCGATCCCGAGGCGACGTCGGAGAGGAAGTGCTCGGCGGCGAACCGCTTTCCCTGGAGCCTGCCCTGCATGTCGGGGATCGCGAGGACGACGGTGTCGATCGCGCCGCGCTCGGTGCGCGCGACGAGCTCCTCGAGGTCGATCCGGCCGGAAAGCCCGCGGGGACGCCCGGCCGGCGCGCCGCCGCGCTCTGCGCTCATCGGCTCCCGGCTCCCTTCAGCGCTCACCGGCTCCCTTCAGTGCTCACCGGCTCGCGTCGGCCGGACGGGCATAGCGGCACGACGATAACCGCGCCCGAGCCTCGGCGGCTCCACATCGTCCCGTGATGCCCGAGGAGGCGCGAGCCGATCGGGCGTGCGCTGCGGCGCCTCAGGAGCCCGGGACGGCCGCCGCCTCCATCACCACCTGGCGCAGGAGCGCCCTCACGACTTGTGCCTTGAAGGCGTTCTTGGGCAGCGGGCTGGCGGTCCGGAGGGCGACCGCGCCAGCCGCCTCGGCGCTCTCGGCGTCAGGGCGCAGCCCGGCGAGGAAGCGCTCGACCCCTGCGGCCCGGAGGGGGGACCGGAGCCACCGCGCCGTGCACGACGCTCGCGACCTCGATCCTGCCCCCGTCGAGGGAGATGATGCTCGCGACGCTGACGATGGGGAAGTCGATCGCGTGACGCATCCGGAACTTCCGGTAGCTCTGGACGCTCGCCTCCGGAGGAGCCGGGATCTCGATCTCGGCGACGCGCGAGGGACGATGGCGCTCTCGTCGACGATCACGTCGGGGGATCGGATCGTCAGGTCCATGCTCTCCTCGCCATCGTCGCTCCTCGTCGCGTGGTCCTGAAGGTGACGCGCTGCCAAAGCTCGCCTGCTCAGGAAAGGCCGACGATCGTGCCGTCCTCCAGCAGGTCGACGTCGAAGGCGGCCGGGCGCCGGCCGAGACCCGGCATCGTCTGCATCTCGCCGCAGATCGGATAGTCGACGCCGCCTGCCCCGTAGACGTGCGTGGCGATCGTCTCGATCTTCTCCCGGAGCGTCGCCTCGTCGGCGTAGGCGAAACGGAACTCGCTGGGCTCTTCGGCGGCCTCCGCCACGACGGGCGTGACGCCGTGGATACGAATGTTCTCGACCTGCTTTCTCAGGTTGGACGACCCGCCAAGGACGTCGTCGGGGTTCTCCGCGAGGAGCTCCTCGGGCAGCGGCCGCCCGGCGACGACGCGGTACTCGCCGGTGCTGGCCTTGAGCGCCCGCACCGTCGCCACGACCACCGCAGCGTCGGGCACGAGGCGCGAGGCGCGGCACTTGATGTTGAAGAACCGCTCCGCGCCCATGTCCGCCCCGAAGCCGGCCTCGGTGACGAGGTAGTCCCCGCCGCGGATGCCGATGAGGTCGGCGAGCACCGAGGAGCTGCCGATCCCGATGTTCCCGAATGGCCCGGCATGCACGAGCACGGGGGTGTGCTCGAGCGTCTGGAGGAGGGAGGCGAGCAGCGATCCGCGGCGCCGCCGCTCACCGGTCGGGCGGCGAGCCGGCCCGGCGGCGAGGTGCCCGAGAGGGCGTCGTGGCTCCGGCAGGCGGCGTGGCTCCGGAGGGCGGCGTGGCCGACAGGCCCTCGCCGCGCTTCACGAGGGCGTCGAAGAGGATGTCGATGGCCTCGCCGAGGCGCAACCCGACGACGTCGAGTCGGCGGAGGAGCTCGCGGTGCTTGAGCACCTCAGGGCTCACCGCTCCGGCGAACAGCTCGGCGACCTCCTCCTCGAAGCGGCGCCGTACGCCGTTCGTCGAGCGCTTGGCGGCGAGCAGGTTCGCCGCCGCGCCGGCGGGCCGGCTGCCGATCGCGGCGACCGCCGCCGCCAGGGCCTCGAGGCCGGTGCGCACGCTCTCGAGCAGCGAGGAGAGGTTGCGCGCCGCCTCGGGGCGGTAGAGGGTCCACTCGCGGATGAAGTCGCGGATGTTGTCGAGCACGTCGTCGACCGAGCGGGAGAGGCGGAAGATGTCCTCCCGGTCGAGGGGCGTGACGAGGGTCTGCGCGAGCTCGCCGACGAGCCGCCGGCGCAGCTCGTCGCCGCGGTGCTCCACCTGCTCGACCTCGGCATCGACGCCTGCGCCCTGCTCGCCCTCGCGGACGGCCCGCTCGGCGAGCATCACCGCCTCCCGGACGGCCGCGACGTGCTCGCCGAGGATCGAGGTGATCTCCTGCGCCGACTCGCCGGCGACGTCGCGCACGAAGGTGCGCAGGCGCTGCAGCTGCTGCCCGCGCCGCCGAGTCATCGGACCGCCCGCACGAGGAGGCCGCACAGCGCGGCGAGCAGGCCCGCGCTCGGCAGCGTCACCACCCAGGCGACGAGGAGCGCGCCCACCTGCTGGGGACGGATGCGGTACGGGGCGAGCCTCCCGGTCCCCCCGAGCAGCCCCGCCGTCGCGGACTGGGTCGAGGAGAGGGGGAGACCGAGCGCCGATCCGGCGAGCACGACGGCCGAAGAGGCGACGAACGCCGAGAGCGAGCCCTCGTTGCGCACCCGCACCATCTGCTCGGTCACCCGGGTAGAGGTCCTCCGCACCGCGAAGAGCGCCCCTGCCCCGAAGCAGGCGGCCAGCGCGACCTGGTCGACGGCGCTCGCGTGCACGGGATCGAGTGTCGCGCCGGTGGCGATCGCCATGAAGGCGACCATCTTCTCGGCGTCGTTGGCCCCGTAGGCGACGGACTGGAGGAGGAACCCGAGCCGCTGGAGCAGCCTGGCGCGCCCCTCGGGCGCCGCCGGCCTCCCGAGCCCCCGGCGGACGGCCGGGGCGAGGACGAAGCCGACGGCGAAGACGAGGAACGGCCCGAGCAGGCC
>DAHVLW010000277.1:0-5136 GCA_027320205.1 Acidimicrobiaceae bacterium | reverse complement strand
ACTACCTTCTTCGTGGTGCTGCTCGCCACAGTGAATAGCTGGCAGGCGTTCTCGCAGATCTACACGATGACGGGCGGGCCCCACGGGGGGGCAGGCGGCCCCGCCTTCTCGACGACGACGGACGCGCTGATGGTCTACCAGACGGCATTCGCCTACGACCACTTCAGCCTCGCCGCGGCGATGGCGCTCGTGCTGTTCGCGATCATCTTGACGCTGACGATCATCCAGAAATGGATCTCGAACCGACTGGTGTTCTACCGATGAGCGCGCGGCCGGGCCGAGCAGGCGAGCACACTCACGAGGAGAGGAGGCGAGGTGGCCGCGTCGACCCGCTGCGCATCCTGCGCTGGGCGGCCGTCGTCATCATCGCGGTGCTCTTCTCCTTCCCCCTCTACTGGGTCGTCGTCACGGCGTTCAACGCGCACGGAAGGGTCTACTCGCTTCCGCCGAGCTTCGTGCCCGCGTTCCACGCGGGGGCGTTCACCTACGTCGTCGCCCACACGAACTGGCTCCGCGCCATGGCGAACACCGTCCTCGTCGCGGGTTCGACCGTCATCCTCGTGCTCGCGACCTCCGCCATGGCCGGCTACGCGCTCGCCGAGCTCTCGTTCAAGGGGCGAGGCGTCGTCTTCTTCCTCGTTCTCGGCGTCATCATGCTCCCGGCCCAGGCGCTGCTCGTGCCCCAGTACGCCGTCGCGATGCACCTGCGCATGCTGAACTCCTACACGGTCCAGATCCTCCCGTTCGCGGCGAGCACCTTCGGGGTGATCCTGTTCCGCCAGTTCTTCAAGGGACTGCCGCGCGCCTACTGGGAGGCGGCGCGCCTCGAGGGCGTCGGGCATCTCCGGTACATCTGGCGCGTCGCGCTCCCGCTCGCTCGCCCGGCCGTCGTGACGGTCGCGCTTCTCAGCTTCATCAGCTCGTGGAACCAGTTCCAGTGGCCGCTCATCATGACGACGTCGACCTCGATCCAGCCGATCGAGGTCGCGCTCAGCCACTACATGCAGACCTTCGAGGCGAACTGGCGCAAGCTCACCTCGGCCGTGCTCCTCGCCCTGCTCCCGATCGTGCTGCTCTTCCTCCTCCTCCAGCGCCACATCGTCGCCGGGGTCGCGGGTCGAGACAGCGGCGTCAACTCCTGAGCGAGCCGCCCGTCCCGGCGATGGCAGACTGTCGGCGATGACAGCACCGGCTCGGCCGGTCACGGTCTCGGGCCGGTGCTCGGCGTCGCTCCTCGTCGTCGAGGACGACGAGGAGCTTCTCTCCGCCACGTGCCGCCACCTGCGCGACGAGGGCTTCGCGGTCGAGGCGGCCTACGACGGCGAGGAGGCGCTCGCACGCCTGCTCTCGCCTGGGCCCCACGCCGTCGATGCCGTCGTGCTCGATCTGCTGCTTCCCGGACTGAACGGGCGGGAGGTCTGCTACCGGCTCCGTGCAGCGGGCTGCTGGGTGCCCGTCATCATGGCGACCGCCTTCGGGGAGCTCGAGGACAGGCTCCAGGGATTCCGCGACGGCGCGGACGACTACCTCGTCAAGCCCTTCAGCCTCGCCGAGCTCACCGTCCGCCTCCAGGCGATCCTCCGCCGCGGCGGCGGCGCGAGCCAGAGCATCCTCCAGGTCGGCAACCTGCGCATCGACCTGCTCGCGCACCGCGCGACGCGCGGCGACGACGAGATCCGCCTCTCACCGCGCGAGATCGCGCTCCTCGAGCTGTTCATGCGCCGGCCCGGGCTCGTCCTCAGCAGGGAGACGATCGCCGCCTCGGTCTGGGGACGGCGCGACGGCGTCTCGGCGAACCTGCTCGAGCAGTACGTCGCCCGCCTCCGTCGAAAGCTCGACGCCCCTGACGGGCGCTCGGAGATCGAGACCATCCCCCGAGTGGGCTACCGCCTCCGGCCCTCGGAGTGACGTCGTGACGATCCGTCTCCGCCTCGCCCTCATCGTCGCGGCGACGACCGCGGCCCTCGTCGCCGTCGGCGCAGTCGCGTTCCAGGCGAGCCTCTCGTCCAGCATGCGGAGGGCGCTCGAAGACTCGCTGCGCCGGAGCGCCGCGCGGATCACGGCAGACCTCTCGGTGCGCCCGGGCGTCGTCGGGACGGGCTCGGTCTCGAGAGACCCGGCGCACGACGACACCGTCGAGCAGGTCCTGCTGCCGAGCGGGGCGGTCGAGCTCACGACGACCCACGCCGGAGACGCGCGCCTTCTCGACCTTGCCGAGCTCGGCCGGGCGCGGCACGGCGTCATCTACGTCGAACGCTCACGGGCAGCGTGGCACAGCCCGCGCCTGCTCCTCGCCGAACCGCTGCCCGGGGCGGCGCGCGGCGTGCTCGTCGTCGGTCTGTCGCTCGACGAGCTCGAGAACGCGACGGCCCGCGCCCGCGACGTCCTCGCCGTCGGGGGCCCGCTCGTCGTCCTCGCCGCCGCGCTCGGCGCATGGCTGCTGGCGAGCCGGGCGCTGCGCCCGGTCGAGCGGCTCCGCGCCGAGGCAGCCGCGATCTCGGCGCGCCCGCCGGATCGCCGGATCGCCGAGCCGGGCACGAACGACGAGATTGCGAAGCTCGCGAGGACGCTCAACAGCCTGCTCGACCGCCTCCAGGGCGCGCTGACCCACCAGCGCGAGTTCGTCGCCGTCGCGAGCCACGAGCTCCGGACGCCGCTCGCCGTGCTCCAGGCCGAGATCGAGGTCGCTCGACGCCCGGGGCGGACCGAGGACGAGATGCGCCGGTCGCTCGCGGTGCTCGAGCCGCGGGTCGCGCAGCTCGCGCGACTCGCGTCGGACCTGCTCCTGCTCGCCCGGGGTGACGAGGGCGCCCTCGGGCTCGACGTCAAGACCGAGCGTCTCGAGCCGCTCGTCGCCGAGTCGCTCAGCGCCCTCTACGGCGTCGCCGCGAGCCGCGGGGTGAGCCTCGCACTCGACGCCGATCCGACCATCGCCGCCTCGGTCGACGCGGGGCGATTCCAGCAGATCGTGGACAACCTCGTCGCCAACGCGGTCCAGCACGCCGCCGGCACGACCCTCGTCCAGGTGTTCCTGCGCCTCGAGGGCCACGATGCGATCCTCGAGGTGCGCGACCGGGGACCGGGATTCCCCGACGACCTCCTCGCGCGGGCGTTCGAGCGCTTCACCCGCGGCGAGTCGGCGCGGCGCGGCGCCGGCCTCGGCCTCGCGGTCGTCCGCCTGCTCGTCGAGGCGCACGGCGGCACGGTGGACGCGTGCAACGTCGGCGAGGGGGGCGCGAGCGTCGTCGTCCGGCTCCCCGGCCGGGCGGTCGATGCCGTCGAGCACCTGCTCGCGTGAACATGGACGGGAGAGGCCCGCTCGCGCCAACGGGTCTGGCGCGGCCCTGCGAGTGGCCGGGAACAGCGGACCAGCGAGGAGAAGCCGTGCACATCGTCGTCGCCGTCAAGCAGGTCCCGAGCCCTGAGTCGCTCGCCCTGGGGTCGACCGGGCGCCTGGAGCGCGAGGGCGTCCCCCTCGAGATGAGCGCCTACTGCCGGCGCGCCCTCGCAAAGGGCGTCGAGCTCGCGCGCGCGACAGGGGGGCGCTGCACGGTCGTCACGCTCGGCCCGCCGTCTGCCGAGGACGTGCTGCGCGAGGCGCTCGCCTACGGCGCCGACGACGCAGTGCTCGTGAGCGACCCCGTCCTCGCCGGCTCGGACACCCTCGTGACCGCCCAGGCGCTCGCCGCGCTGCTCGAGGTCGAGGGACGCCCCGACCTCGTGCTCGTCGGGCGGTCCTCGCTGGACGCAGAGACGGGACAGGTCGGCCCGCAGATCGCCGAGCTGCTCGACCTGCCGTTCGCCGGCGCCGTGCGTGAGCTCGAGCTGGACGCGACGGGGCGGCGCGTGCGCCTTCGCTGCGAGCAGGACGACGGCGGGTGCACCCTGTCGGTGCGCCTCCCCGCGGTTCTCGCCGTCGCCGAGCGCCTCTGCAGACCCGCGAAGGTCCCTGCGACGGAGTGGGCGGCGATCCCGGCCGCGCGCATCCGCACGCGCCGCGCCGACGAGCTCGGGTCGCCTGCGCCGGCGGGCGCCTCGAGCCCGACGGTCGTCGAGGCGATGCGGCCGATGCCCGCGCACCGGTCGCCCCACCGCTGCAGCGGGTCGCTCGACGAGCAGGTGCGCACCGCCGTCGCGCTCCTCGACGAGCGTGGTGCGCTGTCCGAGGAGCCCGCGCCGCCGCCGGCGCAGGTTGCCTCACGGGCGTGCGCCCCGCGCTCGGGCGGCGAGCGCCTCGTCGCCGTGCTCGTCGAGCCGGACCGGCGCGACCTCACTCGCGAGATGCTCGGCGCTGCGGCCACGCTCGCCGCGTGCCTCGGCGGCGAGGTCGCCGCCGTGGTCACCCGGTCCGAACAACCCCGGGAGCTCTCGTCCTGGGGTGCCGACCGCCTCGTCGAGGTGACCGGCGCCCTCGTCGAGGAGGACTTCGCGCACTCCGTCGCCAGTTGGGCACGCGAGCGGCTGCCGGAGGTCGTCCTCGCCCCGGCGACGTCCTTCGGGCGCGAGGTCGCCGCGCGCGTCGCCGCGTCGCTCGGCGCCGGGCTCGTCGGCGACGCGCTCGACCTCGAAGTGGGCGGCGGCCGCCTGCGCTGCACGAAGCCGGCCTGCGGTGGGAGCCAGCTCGCGACGATCGCCGTCACGTCGGCGGTCCAGCTCGCGACGGTCCGCCCGGGCATGCTCCCTGTCCTCGTCGCGCGCCCGAGCTCGGCGGACGTCCCGACCGAGCGCGTCGCGGCGCGTCCGGGAGGTCGGATCGAGATCGTGGCGCGCTGGCGCGACGACGACCTCGAGACGCTCGCGCGCGCCTCGGTCGTCGTCGGCGTCGGCGCGGGCGTCGCGCCCGAGGACTACGGCGAGGTCGAGGCGCTCGCGGAGGTGCTCGGCGCCGAGCTCGCCGCGACGCGCAAGGTCACCGACCAGGGCCATGTCGCGCGCTCGCGGCAGCTCGGCATCACCGGCCGGAGCATCTCCCCGCGCCTGTACGTCGCGCTCGGGGTGAGCGGCAAGCTCAACCACCTGATCGGCGTCCGGGGCGCCGGCACGATCCTCGCCGTGAACAGCGACCCCGACGCGCCGATCCTCGCGAGCTGCGACGTGGCCGTCGTCGGCGACTGGCGCGAGGCGGCCCGGCTGCTC
>DAHVLW010000267.1:0-3403 GCA_027320205.1 Acidimicrobiaceae bacterium | reverse complement strand
CCGATCGTGTGACGAGGAAGTGGGCGAGCACGTGGACCGCCATGACGAAGAACCAGAGCACGAAGCTCGCCTGGTGGAGCCGGAGCAGCACCGGCGGCCCCGGCAGTCCCTGCGCCTCCTCACGGCTGGACGCGCGCGGCGGCGCCATCTGAGATGCCATGACGGCATCCTGCACGAGCTCCCTTACGCCTCCATGAACGCCTGGGGGTGTGGAGCGCAGCACCCGGGAGAGAGGCGCCGCCAGAGGTCAGAGGCGAACATGCCGCTTGCGTCGAGGCGCTCCCGGGCCGCCAGCCACTCACCGAGACGGGGGTACATCACCGGCAAGAGCTCGGGCCTGAGGCGCCCGTCCTTCGCCAGGTAGACGCGCCCGCCCGCCGCGGCGACCGCCTCGTCCAGCCGGTCGAGCGCCTCCGGCAAGCCGGGTAGCCCGAGCGGCAGGTCGAGGGCGAGCGTCCATCCGGCGATGGGGAACGAGAGCGGCGCGTCGTCGCCCGGCCCGAAGGACTTGAGGACGGCGAGCGAGGACCAGGCACCGGCGCGCTGCAGGGTCTCGAGGGCAAGGCGCACGACGTCGGACGAGGCGAAGGGCACGGCCAGCTGGTACTGGGTGAAGCCGAGCGGCCCGAACAGCCGGTTCCAGCCGGGGAGGGCGTCGAGCGGGTGGAAGAAGGAGGCGACCGAGCGGATCGCGCCCTCGCGCCGGGCCGGCGCCTTGCCGTACCAGGCGGCGTTGGCCGCTGTGACGAGCGGCCGGCTCGGCAGGCGGACGGGGGAGGTGACGGGCACGCCGAGGCGGGCGGGCCGGCGCGTCGCGAGCGGGTGGCGCCGGGCCTTCGGTGAGAGGTCGTCGAGCGTGGCGTGGTCCCCACCGTCGATCACCGCACGCCCGAGATGCCGGCCGCGTGCGAGCGCGTCCACCCAGGCGACCGAGTAGCGGTGCCGCTGCTCGCCGGCGCGCAGGCGTGCCATGCAGGCGTCGAGGTCGGGGACCCGCTCGGTGTCGACGCGCATGCGCGAGGTCTCGACTCGGCGCAGCCGGAGCGTCGCTTCGGCGATCACGCCGGTCAGGCCCATCCCCCCGACGGTCGCCCAGAACAGTTCCGGCTCGCTCGCCGGACCGAGCTCTCGCGCCCCGTCGGCCGTGACGAGCGTGAGCCGCTCGACGTACGAGCCGAAGGCGCCGTCGCGGTGGTGGTTCTTGCCGTGGACGTCGGCGGCGATCGCCCCGCCGACGCTGACCTGCGCGGTCCCAGGGACGACGGGGAGGAACATGCCCCGGGCGAGCGCCGCGTCGAGCAGCTGGGCGAGCAGGGCCCCCCCGCCGGCACGTGCCGTGCCGGCCGCCTCGTCGATCTCGACGTGGTCGAGGGCGGTGCAGTCGATCACGGTGCCGCCGGCGCACTGCGCCGCGTCGCCGTAGGCCCGGCCGAGGCCCCGGGCAAGCGCGTGGCGCGCACGGGGCAGCGAGCCGCCCGGTACACCGCTGCCGTCCTGCGCCCCGCCGATCGCCTCGGCGACGGCGCGCACGAGCTCGTCGGCGTCATTCGGACGGACGACGGTCGACGCGCTCCCGGGGGCCCCGCCGAATCCCGAGAGGACGCGGTGGACGGGCGCGGCGCTCACGCGTAGACGCCGATCGCGACGAGCACGACGCACGTGCCGGCGAGCAGCTGGAGGTCGTGGCGGTGGAGGGCGAGCTCCTCCGGCGCCCCGCCCTCGCCGTGCTCGAAGGCGCGCTCGGTGGCGAGCACCCCGAGCAGGAAGGGCAGGAGGGAGAGCTTGAAGGCGACGTCGTCGAGGTCCACGCCGTGGAGGTCGAGTTGCCCGGCCCGGCTGAAGGCCCACAGCCCGTAGGCGACGACGGCCGCCAGTCCGGCGGCGAGGCGGAGCGCGGCGAGGAGGCCCGGGCGGTAGCGGCCGAGGACGAGCCGGTGGGCCATAGCCGTCCGCCCGAGCTGGCGAAGCTCGGCGCTGCGCTTGCCGGCCACGACGAACAGGGCGCCGGCGCAGGCGACGGCGAGGAACCAGCCCGAGAGCGCGAGGTGGTCGGCTACCCCGCCGGCGCCGGCGCGCAGCACGAACCCGGAGGCGACGCAGCCGAGCTCGACCAACGGGACGTGCTTCAGCACGAGGGTGTAGGCGACGCTGATCGCGAGGTAGGCGGCGATCACATCGGTGAGCCCCGGTCCCGAGAGGAGCCCCGCGCCGACGAGGGCAGCGGGGGCGAGGGCTGCGCCAGCGGCGAGCGCGCGGCGGGGCGCGAGCTCGCCAGAGGCGACGGGACGGCGCCGCTTTGTCGGATGGGCTCGGTCGGCGTGCGCGTCGACGACGTCGTTGACGAGGTACGTCCCCGCCGACGCCAAGAGGAACAGCAGCGCGGCGGTGGCGGCATGGTCGACCGGCGCCGGCCGGGAGAGGGAGCCGGCGGCCGCAGGTGCGGCGAAGACGAGGACGTTCTTCGGCCACTGGCGCGGTCGCGCGGCGCGCACCAGCAGGCGGAGCGCTGTCGCCCGCCTGTACCCGGCCCGCCTATCCCCGGCCAGCCGATCCCCGGCCAGCCCGCCCGCGGTCTCCCCGCCGGCGGGCGCCTCGCCCCTGACCTGCCCGCCGGCGAGCGTCCCGCTCACGAGCCGCCCCCCGAGCTCGCCCCTCCCGGACCTCCGGCGGGAGCGCTGCGTGCCGACATCGTGATGAAGTCCCGTGACCACCAGGACTCGAAGTAGCGCGCCGGGGTGCCGGACATCTCCGGCAGCATCTCGGTGCCGTTGGACGGTGTGGCGGGGCCGGTGGCGCGTGCCGGGTGGTAGGTCGTGAGGTTCACCCAGTCGGTGTTGATGTCGAGCTCCATCGCCCGCACGGCGCCCGCGCGGACGAGGAGGCTGGCGAGGCTCGTGATGTTGAGCCCCGGTCCCCCGACGTAGACGAGGGCGCCGTCGGCGGTCACGCCGAGGCCGGAGCGCCACACGTAGATCTGGTTGCCGAGGGTCGCGCCCCACACCGTCGTGTCGTTGGCGTTCAGGCCCGGCACCGGTGCGCCGTGCTTCACGAGGAGGTCGAGGTTCTGGCGGACGGCGACGACCGACGGCGTGAGAGCTTGTGGCCCGGGCCAGGCCTCGACGGTGGCGCCGCCGTTGCGGTAGACGACGAACGACGCGGCGCCGGTGCGGAGCGGGATGACCACCTTCCCGTCGGTGTAGTACCCGCCGTTGGCGTTGCCCATGAGGAAACCGGCGTTGAACGCCGCGACGAGCGTCCGGGCCGCGGCGTGCGTGATCGGCGCCGTGTAGGGGTAGGGGCCGCCGCCGGGGATCGTGCTTCCCGAGTAGAGCGTTGCCCGCAAGAGGCGCGGGTCCATCCAGGCGACGCCGACGACGAGGCTCGTGTGGATGGCGTCGGGGCG
>DAHVLW010000258.1:0-16649 GCA_027320205.1 Acidimicrobiaceae bacterium | reverse complement strand
CTCGGTCGGCATCACGGTCGACTCCTACGTCGTGTTCTTCGAACGGCTGAAAGACGAGGTGCGCGCCGGGCGCTCCGTCCGGGCCTCGGTCGACCGGGGCTTCAAGAGCGCCTACCGGACGATCCTCTCGGCCGACGCCGTGTCGTTCCTCGGCGCGCTCGTGCTGTGGCTGCTCTCGATCGGCGCCGTGCGCGGCTTCGCCTTCATGCTCGGGATCTCGACGCTGACCGACGTCGTCACGGCCTACGTCTTCACCCGGCCGTTCGTGATCCTGCTCGGGCGCAACCGGATCTTCACCGAGGCGCGCGGCTTCGGCATCGCCCGCGGCCTCGCGCGCCGCCCGGAGGCCGCCGCATGAGCCCCGAGCGGATCCGCCCCGGCTCGGGGAAGCCCCGCAAGCCCCCCGCCGCCCCTCCGCCCGAGGGGACCCAGGACCTCGCGCCCGAGGACCTCGCGCCCGAGAGCCCCGAGCCGTCCGACCCGGAGGCCCTCGAACCGGCAGCGTCCCTCGACCAAGACGACCGGGAGCCACCCGAGGATCTCGACGACGGCGACGACGGCGAGAGTCCCGACGCCGACGAGGCCCTCGCGCCTGCCGGCTCCGGGCGGCGCGGAAGCCTCGGTCGACGGCGTGACCGGGCCGCGGTCGCGGCGGAAGGTCTGCTCGAGGCGCCGGCGGGCGCGGCGGCCTTCGACGGCGAGCGCGCGGAGGAGGCGGGAAGCGCTCCCCGCCACCACGGCCTGTTTCGCCGGCTGTACTACGGCGAGACGAACTTCGAGTTCGTCGGGCGCAAGCGGCTCTGGTTCCTCCTGTCCTCGATCGTCATCTTCGCCGGGGTGATCTCGCTCGGGTTCCGGGGCCTCAACCTCGACATCCAGTTCGTCGGCGGGACCGCCTGGACCGTGCAGTCGCCGACGCTCTCGGTGACCCAGACCCGCAACGCCCTCAGCCCCTACGGGATCGGCGGGTCGACGATCACGATCCTCGGCAGCGGGGCGAAGCGCTCGATCCAGGTGGAGGCGAAGATCCCGAAGGGTCAGACCCCTGCGGAGACCCAGCGCCAGCTCACGAAGATCCAGGACGTGATGGCGGGCCTCGCCCGCATCAACCCGTCACAGGTGAGCATCCAGTCGGTCGGGCCGTCCTGGGGCGGCGACGTGACGAAGAAGGCGATCGAGGCGCTGATCGTCTTCTTCATCCTCGTCTCGCTGTACATATCCGTGTTCTTCGAGTGGCGGATGGCGCTCGCCGCGGTCCTCGCCGTCATCCACGACATCCTCGTGACGGTCGGGATCTACTCCCTCACCGGCTTCGACGTCACGCCGGACACCGTCGTCGCCATCCTCACGATCCTCGGCTACTCCCTCTACGACACCGTCGTCGTCTTCGACCGCGTCCGGGACAACCTGAAGGGCGTCGGCTCGACCGGGCGGCTCACGATCTCCGACGTCGTGAACCTCTCGATGAACCAGACGCTCGCCCGCTCGATCAACACCTCCACGGTCGCCGTCCTGCCGATACTCGCCGTACTCCTGCTCGGGGCGGAGGTCCTCGGCGCGACGACGCTCGAGTACTTCGGCCTGGCGCTGATCATCGGCCTCACCTCCGGGGCGTACTCCTCGATCTTCATCGCCTCGCCGCTCGTCGCCGTGCTGAAAGAGCGCGAGCCGCGCTGGCGCCGGGTGCGCGACCGCCTCGTCTCCCGCAACGAGCGGCTGGCGCTGAGCCCGTTGGCCTTCGCGACCGGGCTGCTCTCCGACGGCGGGGGCGCCGGCGGGAAGGGGCGCTCCCCGCGGGCGGCGCAGCGGGCGGCCGAGCGACGGGCGGGACGGTTGCAGCCGACGGGTGGCGGGTCCGGGGCGCGCCGGCCGCGGCCCGACCGGCTCGCCGAGCAGGACGGCGTCGAGCAGGACGGCGCCGGCGCGGTCGAGGCGGAGTCGGTCGAGGCGGAGGCGGTGGGCTCGCGCATCCTCCCCCGATCCGGCGCGGGGGGTGCGGTCGGCCAGTCCCGGCCGCGGCGGCCGTCGGGGCGTCCGGGCGCGGCGCGCCCGGGCTCGCGGCCCCGGCGCAAGGGGGGCCGGCGCTGATCGACCTGCGCGCGGCGCGCGCCGACCCGGAGGCGTTCCGGGCGGCGCTTGCGAGGAAGGGCGCCGCCGAGCTGTTCGACGAGCTGCTCGCCGTCGACGAGCGGTGGAGGGCGGCGAACCGGCGAGCCGAGGAGCTGAGGAGCGCGACGCGACCGCGGGGGCGGCCGAGCGAGGAGGAGCGCCTCGTCCTCGCCGAGCGCAAGGCGGAGCTCAAGCGCGCGGAGGAGGACCTCGACGCAGAGCGCCGGGCGCTCGTCGAGCTGCTCGGCCGCGTCCCGAACCCGCCGGACGCCTCGGCGCCCGACGGCGAGAGCGACGAGGACAACGTCGAGGTGCGCCGCGTCGGCACGCCGTTCGAGCCCGGCTTCGCCGTCCGGGACCACCTCGAGATCGGCCGGTTCGACGTCGAGCGGGCGGCGCGGGTCTCGGGGGCGCGATTCGCCTACCGCATCGGCCCCGTCGCCCTCGTCGAGCTCGCCCTCTACCGCTACGCCCTCGAGCGGCTCGTCGCCCTCGGCTACGTCCCGGTCCTCCCGCCGGTGCTCGTGCGCGAGGATGCGATGTACGGGACGGGGTTCCTCCCGACCGACGAGGCGAACCTCTACCGCGTCGAGCCGGACGGTCTCTACCTCACCGGCACCTCGGAGGTCGGCCTGGCGGCGCTGCACGCCGGCGAGGTGATCGAGCCCGGCGAGCTCCCCCTCCGCTACGCCGGCTACTCGACCTGCTTCCGCCGGGAGGCAGGGGCGGCGGGGCGGGACACGCGGGGGATCTTCCGGGTGCACCAGTTCGACAAGGTCGAGATGTTCGCCTTCGTCGAGCCGGGTCGCTCGGGCGAGGAGCACGAGCGGATGCTCGCCATCGAGGAGGAGCTCGTCCAGGGGCTCGGGCTCGCCTACCGGGTCGTGAACGTCGCGACGGGCGACCTCGGGGCGCCGGCGGCGAAGAAGTACGACATCGAGGCGTGGATCCCGAGCCAGGCTCGCTACCGGGAGATCACCTCCTGCTCGAACGACACCGACTACCAGGCCCGCCGCCTCGTCACCCGCTACCGGCCGGCTCCCGGCGAGGCGACGGAATGGCCGCACACCTTGAACGGCACGGCGATGACCGCCCGCTGGCTGATCGCCCTCCTCGAGTCCTGCCAGGACGAGGGCGGAGCCGTGGCGATCCCCGAGCCGCTCGTCGCACTGGGGGCGCCGGCGCGGCTCTCGCCGCGGGAGGGCTGAAGCGGCCGGCAGAGGTCCGAGGAGGCCGGGCCGGTGGCACAGCGGCAGATCGAAGCGGGAATCTACGGTGCCCACTTCGACGGCGCCACGGAGGCCGAGCGCAGGTACCTGTTCGTCATGTCAGGTTGGGCGCGCACCATGACGGCGATATCCTGTGCGCGTTCACACGATGAACACCCGATCGACCGGGGAAGGTGGCAGCAGGCCGATGAGCGGCAGGCCAGCGATGACCGACGTGGCGAGGCTCGCCGGCGTCTCGCACCAGACGGTCTCGCGTGTGCTGAACAGCTTCGGCGGCGTCCGGCAGACGACCCGCCTTCGTGTGCTCGCGGCGATCGAGGAGCTCGGCTACCGACCCAACCTCGCGGCTCGCGCCCTCGTCACCGGCCGGTCGCACACGCTCGGGCTCGTCACGATGGACACCACGCTCTACGGGCCGATCGCGACCCTCTACGGCATCGAGCGGGCGGCGCGGGAGGCCGGCTATTTCGTGAGCGTCGCCACGCTGCGCTCGATCGACCCGCCGTCGGTCGGGGAGGCCCTCACCCGCCTCGCCGAGCAGGCGGTCGAGGGCGTCATCCTCATCGCGCCGCTCGCCTCGCCGACCGACGCCGTCGCCACGATGGGACGCGGCATCCCGCTCGTCGCCGTCGAGGGGGCGCCGGACAGCGACCTCCCCGCCGTGACGGTGGACCAGGCCGCCGGGGCCCGCGCCGCCACCGAGCACCTGCTCTCCCTCGGCCACGAGACGGTCTTCCACGTCGCGGGCCCGGGCGACTGGCTCGAGGCGCAAGCGCGGGTCGCGGGCTGGCGACGCGCCCTCGCAGAGGCCGGAGCCGAGGTCCCGCCGCTCCTCAGCGGCGACTGGACAGCGCGCTCGGGCTTCGAGGCGGGACAGACGCTGGCACGCATCCCGGAGGCGACCGCCGTCTTCGCCGCGAACGACGACATGGCGCTCGGGCTCCTGCGCGCCCTGCACGAGCGGGGCCGGCGCGTGCCCGAGGAGGTGAGCGTCGTCGGTTTCGACGACATCTCCGCCGCCGCCTACTTCACGCCGCCCCTCACGACGGTCCACCAGGACTTCGACGAGGTCGGCCGGCGGAGCCTCGCGCTGCTCGTCGAGCTCGTCCTGGCAAGGAAGCCGTCGGCAGAGCGCGTGGTGATCGCCCCCGAGCTCGTCGTCCGCCAGAGCACGGCATCGAGGACGCCACGCCGTGCCGCGGCACGGGCGAGCGGCGCCGTAGGGTCGGGCGCGCCGGGCTGAAGACGGGCATGGCCAGGTCGCGCGGGTGCCGTGTCGCTGTCGCGGCGGCTCGCGCGGAAGGGGCGGGCATCTGCCGACTGCGGGCGTGGCGCTGGCCTGCCTCGTTCTGTTAGCGTTCACATACGCGGGTGGCGGAAGGCGCGCCCGGTCCGGTCCGCCGCCTGCGCGTGGGGAACCAGTCGCGCCCGCCCCGGCACCCTCGCCCCGGGGCGGGCTCGGCGGGCGGGCTCGGCGGGCGGGCTCGGTCCTCGTAGGCCGTGGTCGAGCCGGGTCCTTGAGGGGCTGCGAGCTCCGGATCGGCACCGGCAGCGCGGTGTCTCGCTGTTGCTGCGTCGTGACCTCGACCGGCAACCGTCCGGCGCCGCGGTCGTCGTGCCTCGAGCTCCTGCAGCAATGTGACGAACAGTGACAGTGCAACTACATCGCGTGGGATCATGGCACCCGCATGCCAAGTAGTCCTTGCGAATGACTTGCCATTTGGAGCACTTCTGTTTAGAGTTGGCTCAGGTAAACGCACTCCGATGGTTGATGGCCCCGCGGACGACGCACTGCTGGCTCGCTCAACGCTGAACGATGGTCTGGCACATGTGCGGAATATGGAATAGTCACGGAATGTGGAACATGCTCCGCAGGCCTGACGTGGCGCGTCGCTCGTGCGTGGCGAGCCGACGCGCCGCCGTGCATGCCGACAAGGCATGTCTGGAGGGCGGAAGCAAGGAGCGTATCCACCGGCGGCGCGGCGCCTTACCGCATCTTTCTGCTGTTCTGCTGCTCGGGATGCCGCTCGTCATGGCGGGCATGTTCGGCGCAGCATCCAGGGTCGCCGAAGCCGGCACCGCGGCGCGCGCTCGCGCAGCGGCGGTGTCAGTGACGGCGCGCGCGGGCGCATCCTCTGCGGGCGCGGGTGCCGACTACACGACCCAGGCAGGCTCGAACCTGCGAAACAACTGGCTTCCCTCTGCTGGCTTGACACGCACCGAGGTGAGCTCGCCCGGCTTCGGCGAGCTCTACGCCACGCCTGTCGAGGGCCAGGTCTATGCCCAGCCGCTCGTCTGGCACGGCGTCGTCCTCGTCGCGACCGAGGCCGACGTGATCGAGGGCATCGACGACGCGTCCGGCGCGGTGCTCTGGTCACGGCAGGTCGGGAGCTCCGTGTCGACGACGCACCTGGTCTGCAAGGACATGACGCCGGTCACCGGCATCACCGGAACTCCGGTCATCGACCCGTCGACGGGGATCGCCTACTTCATCGACAAGACGTACGCGAACGGCGACAGCGGAGGCGTGGAGCTGGAGATGCAGGCGGTCGAGATGGAGACCGGCGACGAGGTGCCCGGCTGGCCGGTCACGATCCAGGGCCGGGCGAGCAACGACGCCTCCACCGCGTTCAACCCGACCAACCTCATCAGCCGGCCGGGTCTGCTGTTGATGGGTGGCGTCGTCTACGCGGGCTTCGGCAGCCTCTGCGACCAGCCGCCTTTCGAGGGCTGGATCGCCGGAGTCTCCGTCGCGCAGCGATCGATCACCGCCTTGTGGACCAGCGCCGGGTTCCAGGAGGGCGACGGCGGCGCGTCGATCTGGCAGTCGGGCGAGGGCCTCGTGTCGGCGGGAACCGGCCAGATCGTCGTGTCGACCAGCAACGGAACGCCGCCGCCCGTCGTCGCCGGGCGGGCCCAGCCGCCGCAGGCGGACTTCGGCCAGTCGATCGTGCACCTCGCCGTCGAGCCAGACGGGGGTCTCCGAGTCGTCGACTTCTACACTCCGAGCAACTCGGTCTACCTCTCGGCGAAGGACCTCGGCATCGGCTCGGGCGGCGTCGGGGTGGTGCCCGTCGGCAAGGGCTCCCTCACGGGCAGCCGCTATCCCCTGCTCTTCCTCCAAGGCAGCAAGGAGGGTATGGTCGACCTGCTCAACGGCGCGGACCTCGGAGGCTACGACCAGGGTCCCCGCGGCACGAGCGCCTACCTCCAGCAGCTGCCGAGCGAGGGATCGCTCTACTCCACGCCCGGCTTCTGGCCCGGCGACGGCGGCTACGCGTACACCACAACGGTCTCGCCGCCGAAGCTCCCCGGCCAGGCCGTCGGTGGTCTCTACGCGTACCGATGGAAGATCGCCGGGGCGGGCCAGCCCCGCTTCGTGCTCGTAGCGGCGGTACCGAACGCGAGCCCGTACGGCTCGAGCTCGCCGGTCGTGACCTCCCTCGGGACCGCGCCCGGGTCTGCCCTCGTCTGGATGGTCGAGCGGCGGGGCTCGTCGAACGCCTCGAGCCTCGATGCCTACGTGGCCGTGCCGACCGCCGCGAAGACCTTGCAGCGCGTGTGGCAGTCGACGGGCTTCGTCGCGACGAAGTTCGAGGACCCGACGCTCGTCGGCGGGAGGGCGTACGTGGCGACGAGCCCGGCGAGCGGCTCGGGCGAGGCCGAGCTGCTCGCCTTCGGTCCTGCTTCCGCCCGCTCGCCCGTCAGCGCCCAGTGGACGAGCTTCGGCTCGACCGCGACCCCGCTCCGTCAGGGCGTGGCCGAGAGCCGCAGCGTCACGCTCTCGACGGCGGCACCGGTCACGGTCACGTCGGTGGTGGCGACCGGCGGTCCGTGGTTCTCCACCGGCCCGGTGAAGCTCCCGGCGACGTTGCTCCCCGGCGGGCGGCTCTCGCTCTCGGCCAGCTGTGACCCCGAAGACTCCGGCGTCCGGCAGGGCTCGCTCCTCGTGACCCTCGCCGGGAGGCCGCCGGCGAGCATCGGGCTCGTCTGCTCCGGAGGAGCCGCGTCGACCGCTGCCGTCCCGAGCGCCGCCGCCGTCGACTTCGGCGTGGTCGCGCCCGGATCGGCCGCCCGGGCGGAGACCGTCTCGTTCACGAACCGCTCGGGCGCCGCGGCCTGGATCGTCAGCGTTGTCGCGGAGGGCGCGGGATTCGAGGTGCTCGGGCCGGCTCGGGCCGGCGCAACGCTCGCGCCGGGGGCATCGCTCGTCGTGCGCGTCGCCTTCCGACCGCCCCGAGCGACCGGCATCGACGACGGGGCTCTCACGCTCGTCACGGCGAACGGCTCGTCGTCTGTGGGGCTCACGGCCGGGACCGCCGGTGGGCGGCCGAAGCTGGTGCTGCGCGCGGCTCACGTCGACTTCGGCGCCGTCGACGTCGGCGCGAGCGCTACCGCGCAGCTGAGCGTGGAGAACCTCGGGACCCAGAGCCTTGCCGTCTCCAAGGCCCTCGAGCCCGCCGACGGCGGGTTCGCGGCGACGCCCGCGCTCTCGCCCGGGACGCTCATCGACCCGGGGGCGCGCGTCGTCCAGACCGTGACCTTCTCACCCAGGGCGACCGGCACGGCGACGGCTCGCTGGGAGGTCGCATCGGCGACCGGTGGCGCGGGCGACGTCGTCCTCGAGGGCACCGGCATCCCCTCCGGCACCGTGGGCCCGCCGGCAGGCGGAGGATGGGTGGTCACCGGCTCGGGGGTCCAGTCGGGTGGGAGCTTCCAGCTCACCGACGCGACGACCCGCTTCGAGGCCGGCTCGGCGTTCTGGCCGACCCCGGTCCGCCCGAACGGCCTCCGGGTGAGCTTCGCCGCCGAGATAGGCGGGGGGACCGGCGCCGACGGCGAGGCGCTGATGCTCGCGACGCCGACCTCGGACATCACGACGATCGGCGGCCTCGGCGCCGACCTCGGGACGGAGGGTCCGAAGCTCACCGGCGTGGCGGTCGGCCTCGACACCTACCCGACGGACCGTGTCGGGATCATCGTCGGCCAGTCCCTCGGCGTCCCGCACTTCGCGGTCGTACGTGCCTCCCCTGTCCCGCTCCGGGGCGCTCCCGTCGCCGTCACCGTCACCGTGCAGGGCGGCGTGATCAGCCTCTCGCTGGACGGGACCACCGCCCTCTCCTACGACGCAGGCGCTCGCCTCGGATCGAGCGTCCTCGTCGGCTTCACCGGGGCGAACGGGTCGCTCGCCGATCGTCACGAGGTGAGCAGCATCTCGGTGACGACGTCGTCCGGGAGCGCGAGCTGACCGCCGTCAGCGGCGCCCGCCTCCGCGTCGATCGCCGCCGGACGGGCAGCAGCCCGACGACCGGCACCGCCGGCGTCGCGGTGCGCGCGCTCGCCCTCGCTGCCGCGCTCGCCGCGCTCGTCGTCGAGCACCCCGGGATCTGGATCCTTCCGGTCACCGCGGCGCTCGCCTGCGTCCTCGCCTGGCTGCTCGGCCAGCGGGGAGAGCGACTCGTCTTGACGGCGGCGGGTCTCTCGCTGGCCGTCGCCGGCGTCGACTACCTCGCATGGCGCGTCTCGGTGATCAACTGGGCGGCCTTCTACGTCGCGCTTCCGCTCTACCTCGCCGAGCTCCACGCCGCGGCGCACGCCTTCGGGCTGCACGTGACCATGTGGCCGAGGCGAGGGCCCACGGTCGAGCCGGTCCGTGGCGGGGGAGACCAGCCGGTGTACGTGCTCGTCCCCACGGTCGACGAGGGCAGCGCGGTGCTCGCTCCGACGCTGCGGGCGATCCTCGTCGCGCGCATGGCCTGGCTCGAGCTCCACCCCGACGCCGAGATCACCGTCGTCGTCTGCAACGACGGCCTTGTGGCGGGCTCGGGAACCGCGGCCGAGACCGAGGCGGTCGCCGCGTCGCTCGGGGTGCGCTGCGTGACCCGGTCCCGGCCCGGCGGCGCCAAGGCGGGCAATCTCGAGGCGGCGCGCCAGGCGGTCGGGGCGACCGGGAGGGCGCTCGTCGCCGTCTTCGACGCCGACCAGCAGCCCGAGCCGGAGTTCTTCGTGAGGACGCTGCCGTTGATGGCGGACCCGAAGGTCGGCTGGGTGCAGAGCGGCCAGTACTACCGGAACCGTGACAACGTCGTCGCCCGCTGGGCGGACGACCAGCAGTCCCTCTTCTACCGCCAGTTGTGCACCGGCAAGTCGAACCACGACGCCGCCTTCATCTGCGGCACGAACGTCGTCATCCGCGCAGAGGCGCTTGACGAGATCGGCGGGTTTCCGACGAGCTCGGTGACCGAGGACTTCGCCGCCTCGATCCGGCTCGCGCCGCGGTGGAAGAGCGTCTACCTCGAGGGCGTGCTCGCGACCGGGCTCGGGCCGGCCACGCTGAACGCGTACATGGGCCAGCAGTCCCGGTGGGCGCGGGGCACGCTGACCGTGCTGCGCACCGACTGGCGGGCGCTCGTGCTTCCGAGGCGCAACGGTCTCAGCCTCGTCCAACGCGTGCAGTACGGGCTGGCGGCCACCCACTACCTATGCGGACTCCGCGACCTCGTCTTCTTCGCGACCCCGATCGTCTTCGCCGTCACGGGGATAAGCGGCGTACGCGGCGCGACGCTCCCCGGCTTCCTCGAGCACTTCATCCCGTACTACGGCCTGAGCGTCCTCGGCTTCTTCCTCCTCGCGAGGCGCTCGAGCTCGGCACGGGGCGCGCTCGTCGGCTTCCTCGCCTTCCCGGTCCTCTCCCTGGCGGCGCTCCGGGCGTTCGCCGGCAGGCAGGGCGGCTTCACCGTCACGCCGAAGACCCGGGTGCACGCCCGCTCGAGCCCGAGGCCCTACCTCCTCGGCGCGGCGCTCTGCGTTGTGGCGCTCGGGGCCGGCGCGGCGCTGCGCCAAGGACCGAGGCTCCTCGTCGCCGAGGTCTGGCTGGGCTACCTCGCCTTGCTGCTCAGCGTCGGCGCCACCCTCGCCATCGCCGACGGCAAGGGCCTGCGACGCGTGGCCGACCTCCCGGCGCTCGCCTGGCCGCGGCGCGAGCTGGGCGCGCTGCGGATCCTGCTGGGGCGTCGACCGCTGCGCCGCGCCGCCGTGGCCGCCGTCTCGGCCGCCGTCGTCGCCGGAGGGGCCGGCGGGGCGTTCGCCGCGAGCACGACCGGGCGCCCCGCCGTCGCCCCCCCGCCGAGCGGGCTGCCGGCGACGAGGCTTGCCGGCCTCTCCGGCCTCGCTCCGGGCTCGTCGCTCCGGCTCGACCGGAGCCTCACCGCCGCCTTGCCGCTGCTCGCCGTCACGGCCGAGGTCGACGGGGCGGCGGGGACGCTCATGCCCTGGATGCGCGCCGCCGCGCGGGACCGGGCGACGCTCTGGGTGACGCTCGTGTTCTCCCACGACGGCCGGGCGACGCTCGACTCGAGCCTCACCGCGATCGCCAACGGACTGGACGACCCGGCGCTGAGGGCCGACGCGCGAGCCTTGGCCCTTTACGGACGTCCCGTCTACCTGACGATCCTTCCCGAGGTCGACCGGAACTTCGCCGTCAGCTCCGCCGTCGCCGGGGGCGGGATCCCCGAGGACGTGCGGCCGGCGTGGGCGCACGTCCGGGCCGTGTTCCGGTCTGCCGGGGCGACGAACGTCGCATTCGTGTGGCAGCCCGCCGATCCCGGGTCCGACCGGCGCTTCAGCCCGCCGCCGCGGGAGATCGACGCCGTCGCGGTCACGCTGTTCGAGTACCCCGGGACGCTGTGGACGTCGCCGGCCGCCGTGCTCGGAGCGGTGGCCCGCGAGCACCCCCGCAAGCCCCTGCTCGTCCTCGTGAGCGCGGCTGGCAGGGGCCACGCCGTCGTCGGGAGGGTCGTCGCCCAGGACCCGTCGCTGCAGCCCGTCGACCCGCCGCCGTCGACGGTCACCAAACCGGCCTGGCTCGGCTGGCTCGCACGGGCGCTCCGGCAGCGCGGCGACGTCGCCGGAATCGTCTACGGCGATGCCGGCCCCCTCACCAGCGCGTCGGCGCGGGGCGCGAGGAGCTGGTCGGCGAGCTCGGGGCCCGGTGTCCGGCAGGCCGTGACCGAGCTGCTCGACGCCGGTTCGGCGAGCCGCGGGGGACGAGGCGCTCGGTCACACGCGACAGCCGGCGCTGCGGCGTCTGCACATGAGGGGGGAGGAGCGCGGCGATGAGCGCGCCGGCGCTCGCCCAGCGCTTCGAGGACGTCGCCACCCCGCCGGCGCCGAACCCCGGCGCGCAGCCACGCCGGCGGCGCCTGCCGAGCCACGCGCCGCTCGCCGCAATCCTCGCCCTCCAGGCGGCCGTGTCGCTCTCCCTGCACAACACGGCATTCACCGACGAGGCGCTCTATCTCTACGCAGGGCATCTCGAGATCGCGCGCCTCCTCCACCACGCGCCGACGTACCAGAACTTCGCCAGCTACTTCTCCGGATCGCCGCTGATCTACCCGCCGATCGCCGCGGCGCTGGCGGCTGTTGGCGGTCTGGAGGCGGCTCGTGACTTCAGTCTCGTCCTGATGCTCGCAGCGACCGGGTTCGCCTACGGCGTCGGGCGGCGGGTCGTCGGTGAGCGGGCCGGCATGCTCGGTGCGCTCGCGTTCGCGGTCCTCGGTCCGACGTTCTTCCTCGGCCACTTCGCCACCTACGACGCGATGGCGATCTGCCTCCTGTCGGTCTCGGCCTGGTGCGCGACGCGGAGCGCCGGCACGGCGGTGCTCGGATGGCGCACGCTCGCCTGGGCCGCGGGTGCCGGAGCAGCGGCGGCGGTGGCCGGGATGACGAAGTACGCCGCGCTCCTCTACGTCCCGAGCGTCGGCTGCCTGCTCGTGCTGGCGCCCATTCGGGAGGCGGGCCCCCTCGCGGCCAAGGCGCGGCGCCGCCGCGCGCTCGTACGGGTCGCCGCGGCCGTCGCCGGCTTCGCCGTCGCCGGTGAAGCGCTCGTCGCCGTGCTCGGGACGTCGTTCCTCACCGGCCTGTCCTCGACGACGACGAACCGTCCCGACGGCACGAACAGCGTCGCCCAGGTGGCCGCGACGACATGGCACTTCCTCGCTCCCGTGCTGGTGCTCGCGGCAGCGGGCGCCGTCCTCGAACGCCGTCGGGGCAAGCGCTTCCTCGTCGCCGCCCTCGCCCTCACGGCCCTGCTCGCACCGGTCTACCAGGCGCATCTGCACACGATCGTCTCGCTGGAGAAGCACGTCGACTACGGGGCGCTTTTCGCCGCACCCGTCGCCGGCCTCGCGCTCGCGCGACTGCTGGAGTGGTCGCGCAGCCACCTGAGCGCCGTCGTCGCCAACCTCGCCCTGATCGTCGCCATCGCCGTCGTCGGGGTCTCGACGGCGCGCTCCGCCTTCGCCGACTGGACCGACTCCCGCCCGCTCGTGAGCCTCGTCGAGTCCCAGCTCCGGCCGGTGACGGGCCGCTACCTCGTCGAGGACGCGACGATCCCGGAGTACTACCTCGAGAGCATCGGCAAGCCCTACCAGTGGTCGAGCACCTACTACTTCGGCTACGTCGACCCGCGCACGCACCGGTACCTGACGGGGCTGCCCGCCTACGCCGACGCCTTCGCCCACCGGTACTTCAACCTCGTCGTCCTGAGCTTCGGCTCGACCTACGCCCTCGACCTGCGGCTCTCGGCGCTGCTCGACCGCTCTCCGAACTACCAGCTCATCGCGAAGATCCCGTACGGCGGGGCGGGCCGGAACCTCTTCGCCTGGCGGCTTCGGACCTCGTGAGGATCACCGTCCGACGGCGATGACTCGGCAGGCACCGCGCGGGCACGCGTGGTGACGGACGGCGCGGCGCGGCGCGCAGTGCGACGGCTCCTCGGCCGTCGGATCTGCGTGCCGGCGGTGTGGCTCGCCGCCGGCGCGGCCGTGGTCCCGCTCGCGGCCGGCGCCACCCCGGCGGTCGGGGGCGCGGCCTCGACGCTTGCAGTGCGATCCTCGACGGCCTCGACATTGCCCCTCGCGCCGGGGATGCGCACGTTCGCGCCGCCGGAAGGTCAGGTCTACACCGGCGTGAGCGCGCCGATCGACCAGTACGAGACCTTCCTCGGTGCGGCAGGCCTCCGGCGCGTCGCGATCTTCGACCAGTACACGACGCCGAACGGGAGCTTCGGCTGGATCCTCGACGAGCTCCGCCGCCTCGGGGTTACGGGGATGGTGAGCTGGAGCCTCCCCGGGAACGGCACCCTCCAGTCGGTGGCCGACGGCAGCGAGGACGCTTACATCGAGCGGCAGGCGCGGACGGTCGCCGCCTACGGGCGGCCACTGTTCATCCGGCTCGACTGGGAGTTCAACGGGACCTGGTACCCCTGGTCGGCGGTCGGCCCGGGCGGCCAGACCGTCCCGGGGAACCGCCCCGCCGAGTACGTCGCCGCATGGCGCCACGTCGTCGACCTCTTCCGCGGCGACCCGAACGTCACCTTCGTCTGGTGCCCCACGCTCTACGACGTCTCGCCGCGCTCTGGGCTCAGCCTCGGCGAGTGGTACCCGGGGAACGCCTACGTCGGCTGGATCGCCGTCGACGCCTACCCCGGCTCGGCGAGCTGGTCGTGGATGCAGCACGGCACGGACGCCCTGGACGCCGACTACGCATTCGCAAAGCGCACGGGCCGGCCGATGATGATCGCCGAGTGGGCCCTCAGCTCGCCGGGGACGGGCGACGACGCTGCGCTCATGAAGGCGTTCATCCGCTGGATGCTCGGCCATCCGCTCGTCCAGGCCGAGCTCTGGTACGACTACGACGACGCCGCCTCCGGCGGGGCGAACCACGAGCTCTCGGCTTTCCCGCGCTCGGCGTCGGTCCTCCGGCGCATGCTCCAAGCTCCCCGCATCCTCGACAGTCTCGCCGGCGCAACGGGGGGGTGCCGACGCCGGGCGGGTCGCCGCGATGCTGGCCGAGCGCTACCGGCGCGTGCGTACGATCGACCTCAGCGAGTCGATGATCGCGCGGTATCGGGTCTTGGCAGCCGGCGGGCATCCCGGTAAAGTCGGGCAGCTCGCGGGGGGTGCGGGGACGTGACCACGGAACGGGATTCGCTCGCAACCCGGAGCGCGAGCGGCGATCCGCGCGCTCCGGGTGGCCGGTCGATGGCGGCTGCCCTCGCCGTGCCCCAAGAGCTGCCATCAGCCCCCCACCGGCTGGGGCGGTCGGTCAACAAGGCGATGGTGTCCGTCGCTCCGCTCCGGTGGGCCGCGACACGACTCGGCAGGCTGGTCGTCGACGCGCCGCAGGGCTCCCGAGTCCGGCGGATGCTCGGGCCGCTCCACGCCCGGGTCGGCGCTGAGACGACCGCTGCCGAGCTGCTGCTGATCGTCGACACCATTCGCTCGGCGGGCGTGGAGACCTGGCTCGCCGGCGGTTGGGGCGTCGACGCGCTCGTCGGTCGCCAGACCCGTCGCCACGCAGACGTGGACCTCGTCGTCGACGACTTCGAGCGGAGCGCCCCGCTCGCGGCGGCGGCGCTCGCGTCCCTCGGGTTCGAGACGGTCCTGCGCTACCGCGCAGAGGCGTTGATGCCGGACTGCTGGCAGATGCGCGATCGCTCGCTGCGGAGCGTGGGCTTCACGAGCCTCGACTGGCCCCGCCTGTGCGCCGCGCTCGATCGTGACGGCCCGGCGCTCGGCGGGAGAGGTGATCCGAGTGCACCCCAGCACGTCCTCGCCGAGGGGCTCGTCGCCGGCCGGCCGGTACCCTGCCTCTCCGCCAAGGTCCAGGTCCTGCTGCACTCCGACTTCGAGCTGACCGGCGACCAGCGCCAGGATCTCGCGCGGCTCCGGTCGCTGGTCGGAAATGGGGGTTGAGAGCGCGCTCGTCGTCCCGGTCCCGTCGGCTGGCAACGTCGTCCGACTCCTGCGGCGCGTCTTCGACCCGACGGCCCGCGACGGGTTGCCCCCGCACGTCACGGTGCTCGGACCCTTCCGCGATCCCGCGGATCTCGATGCCGCGGGGCTCGCCGAGCTGGCGGCGGCAGTGGGCTCGGTTCGGTCCTTCGCGTACCGTCTGAGCCGCATCGGGTGGTTCGACGACCGGGTCGTCTACCTCGCACCCGAGCCGGCCGAGGGGTTCATCCAGCTCACAGAGGCAGTCGTGCGTCGCTTTCCGGATCACCTGCCCTACGGCGGCGCCTTCGGGAGCAGCGTGCCTCACCTGAGCATCGGGATCGGCGGACCTGCCCCGGCGCTCAGAGTCGCCGCACGGCTCGTCGCCCCGCGCCTGCCGATCGACGCGGTGGCCTCCAACGTGCAATTGATGAGCCACGAGCCGGGTCGGCGGCCCTGGCGAGTCGACCGGGAGTTCGCGCTCGGCTGATCGCGCGGCTGCAGGCACGTGCGCGCCTGCGCATCGGCGCGTACCAGTTGATCGGTCCGACCGGACGCCGCGGCAAGGATCTTAAGCCGCGCGAAAGGTTTCCTCGTACACCATTACGGGAGAGCCAACTGCACGGTCGCACTGCGCAGTCGCACTGCTTCGTCGCGAGGGGAAGTCCAGGTGTTCGTCTATGGGGTGTGTGTCGGGCCGTCGGGGAAGTTCGAAGCCGCGTGCGGGCCCTCGCTCGAGAGGTACGGCTTCGAGCCGGTGATCCTGCGCCGCCACCAGCGGTCGATCTTCGAGGCGTACGTGTCGATGATGGACGAGGCCAGCGACAGGTGGCCCGATCTCGAGGGTCTCGTGCTGCTGCACGACGACGTCGTGATCGAGGACGATTGCATCGAGACGAACCTCCGGCGGCTGTTCCGGTCCGGGCGGACCGGCATCGTCGGCGTCGTCGGCGGAACGGGGCACGACGAGCTGTCGTGGTGGAAGACCGACGAGCGGTTCGGCCACTGCCGAATGGCGACGCACGTCGACGAGTACTCGCGGGGCGACCACGAGGTGAGCACCGTCGACGGTCTGTTCATGGCACTCTCGCCCCCGGCGGTCCAGCTGCTCTCGCGGTCGTTGCGGCAGGGCGGGTATCCCGCGTGGCACGGCTACGACAGCGAGATGTGCCGACTCGTGCGCCAGGCGGGCCTTTCTGTCCTCGTCTCGGACTTCGAGCTCTTCCACGACTGCAAGCGGGGCCCTTGGGGGCGCGCCGAGTACGGCCAGGCGATCATGGAGTGGTGGCTCCGCTCGTCGGAGGGGGGCATCCGCCAGCGCGTCGTGTGGAAGATGAAGCGCCACCTGCTCGCGACAGCGGCTCGACTCGGCCGCTGAGCCGTCTGTTTCGCGCGTGTAAACTGAGCCCGCTGCCGGGCCAAGGGCGTCCCGAGCGCGCGGTCCTCATCAGGACCGAGACCGCAGTTGAGGGCCGGTTGCCAGCCGGCCTCGGGGACGCAAGAAGAGAAGGGACGCCGTGACCGACAGCGAATCTGG
>DAHVLW010000238.1:0-2760 GCA_027320205.1 Acidimicrobiaceae bacterium | reverse complement strand
ACGCGGCCGGCGGAGTTGCGCGCGGCGCGCCCCATCGTCTGGATGAGCGCCGTCGTCGAGCGGAGGAAGCCCTCCTTGTCTGCGTCGAGAATGGCGACGAGCGACACCTCCGGCAGGTCGAGTCCCTCCCTGAGGAGGTTGATCCCGACGAGCACGTCGAACTCGCCGAGCCGGAGGTCGCGGACGATCTCGATGCGCTCGATCGTCTCGACGTTGGAGTGGAGGTAGCGGACCTTCAGGCCCGACTCGAGCAGGTAGTCGGTGAGGTCCTCGGCCATCTTCTTCGTGAGGGTCGTGACGAGCACCCGCTCCTGCCTGGCGACGACGGCCTCGATCTCGGCGATGAGGTCGTCGATCTGGCGCTTGGTGGGCTTCACCACGACCTCGGGGTCGACCAGCCCGGTCGGGCGGATGATCTGCTCGACCACCTCGCTCGACACCGAGAGCTCGTAGGGCGACGGCGTCGCCGACATGAAGATGCACTGGTTGACGCGAGCGCTGAGCTCTTCGAAGCGCAGCGGGCGGTTGTCGAGGGCGGAAGGGAGCCGGAAGCCGTGCTCGACGAGGACCTCCTTGCGGGAGCGGTCGCCGGCGTACTGGCCGTGGAGCTGCGGCACCGAGTTGTGGCTCTCGTCGATGACGAGCAGCCAGTCGTCGGGGAAGTAGTCGAGCAGCGTGTAGGGTGCCTCGCCCGGCGCGCGACCGTCGAGGTGGCGTGAGTAGTTCTCGATCCCGCTGCAATGGCCCACCTCGGCGAGCATCTCGAGGTCGTGCTCGGTGCGCATGCGCAGCCGCTGCGCCTCGAGGAGCTTGCCCTGGCCCTCGAGCTCGCGCAGGCGCTCGCCGAGCTCGACCTCGATCGAGGCGATCGCCCGGCGCATGCTCTCGTCGCCGGCGACGTAGTGCGTCGCCGGGAAGACGGCCAGCTCCTCGAGCTCGCCGAGCAGCTCGCCCGTCAGCGCGTCGAAGCGCGTGATGCGCTCGACCTCGTCGCCGAAGAGCTCGATCCGGACCGCCGTCTCCTCGTAGGCGGGGTGGACCTCGACGGTGTCGCCCCGGACCCGGAACCGTCCCCGGACGAGATTGGCGTCGTTGCGCTCGTACTGGAGGTCGACGAGCCGGCGGAGCATGCCTCGCTGGTCGTAGGTCTCGCCGGTCTTGAGCACGAGGATCCGGTCCTTGTACTCCTCGGGCGAGCCGAGGCCGTAGATGCAGGACACGGAGGCGACGACGATGACGTCGCGCCGGGTGAGCAGGCTCGCCGTCGTCGAGTGGCGGAGGCGGTCGATCTCGTCGTTGATCGACGAGTCCTTCTCGATGTAGGTGTCGGTCGAGGGGACGTAGGCCTCGGGCTGGTAGTAGTCGTAGTACGAGACGAAGTACTAGACGCGGTTGTCGGGGAAGAACTCGCGGAACTCGCCTGCGAGCTGCGCCGCGAGCGACTTGTTCGGCGCGAGGATCAGCGACGGCCGCTGGGCGTGGGCGATCGTCCAGGCGATCGTCGCGCTCTTGCCCGACCCGGTGATCCCGAGCAGCGTCTGATAGCGGTCGCCGCGGTCCAGCCCGGCGCACAGCCCGGCGATCGCCTCGGGCTGGTCGCCGGCCGGCTGGAACTCCGACACGACACGGAACGGGGGCACGCCGCCATGGTACCGAGGGGGTGCGCGCTCGCCTCCGGCGTTCAGCGGCTCCTCCGCCGCAGCCCTTCGATCCACTGCCAGGCGCGACCGACCATCTCCTCGAGCTCGGCCCGGGTGCCGAGGTTCATGACGACGAAGTCCGCCTGGCGGATGCAGGCGAGCCGGTCCGGCTGGACCGCGATGCGCGCCCGAGCGTCGTCGGGGTCCATCCCGCGGGAGGACACGAGGCGCTCGAGGGCGACGTCCTCGGGGGCGTCGACGACGAGCACGCCGTCGAGGTCGTAGGGCGGCGCGCCGTCGCGCGCCGACAGCAAAGGGAGGTCGAGCACGACGACGTCCTCGTTCCCCGCGTGGGCCGCGCGCACGGCCTCGGTCTCGCGGCGCACGATCGGGTGGACGATCGCCTCGAGGGCGGCGAGCGCGTCGGGTTCGGCGAAGACGATCCCGGCGAGCCGACGGCGGTCGATCGGTGCCGGCTCCGGGCCGCCGGCTCCGGCCGGCGGCGCGAGCACGGACGCGCCGAACCGCGCGACGACCGCCTCGTAGGCGGGCGTGCCCGGGTCGAGGGCGGCACGGGCAAGGGCGTCGACGTCGACCACCACGGCACCCCGCTCGGCCAGCAGCGCGGCCACCGTCGACTTGCCTGCACCGATCCCCCCAGTGCAGGCGACCACGATCAGCTCAGGACTCGCCCGTGCTTCCGGCCGTGGGCTCCTCGCCCGGCGCCGCCCCGGCAGCCCCGTCCTCCTCGGCGGGCCCTGTGGCGACCGGCGCGTCGGACGTCTCGGGCACGTAGTCGGCCCACGCCGCCTGGGCCTCTGTCTCGGGGGTGAACTCCGACGCGGCGTAGTCGTAGCCGCCGATGTAGTTGCCCTCGGCGTCGTAGGCGTGCTCGCCGAACGCCTCTCGGTACTCCTCGGCGACCTCGCCCCCCTCGGCGGCCTGCTTGATCGACAGGCTGATGCGCCGGCGCTGGAGGTCGATGTCGATGATCTACACCCACAGCTCCTCGCCGGGCGAGACGACCTGCTCCGGCATGTCGACATGGTGGGCGGCCATCTCCGAGATGTGGACGAGCCCTTCGATCCCATCGCCGACCTGGACGAAGGCCCCGAAGGGC
>DAHVLW010000085.1:0-4665 GCA_027320205.1 Acidimicrobiaceae bacterium | reverse complement strand
CGGCCGGCCGTTCGCCGTCCAGCGTCGGAGGCGGATCGACGAGGTGGCGACGGCCCGGTCTCGCAGGCCGAGCACGGCCACCGCCCCGCCGCTTTGGTCCGACGCCGGGCCGGTCGGGTCCTGGACGCCCACCAGCCACGGGCCTCCACCGGGAGGGCCGCCCCGGCAGGCGCAGTCCCCTCCGGCGTCGACGAGGTAGTCCTCGGCGGCGCCCGCCAGGGACTCGGCCGCCCAGCGGACGGCCAGGCCCTTGCCGATCCCACCGAGGTCGATCGGCTCGGGACCGAGGCGGATCTCCCCCGTGGCCCGGCGGATCCCGGGGCGGAAGGCCCCCCCGTGTCCCCGCCACCGCTCGTTGGTCACCCGCGCGACGGGGGCGAGCCGGACGGCCTCGTGGCCGAAGGGCAGGGTCCGGTCGTACCCGAGGGCCGAGAGGACGCGGAGCACCCGGGGGTCTACCCGCCCCCCGGTGCGGTCGTGGGCCCGCTTGGCCTCGACGACGGCCTCGAGCAGGACCCGGGGGGCCCGGTGCCAGCGGTCGGGCGCCCGGTTGGCTCGCATGAGGGGGCTCTCGGGGCGAAACCGGGTGCAGGCACCCTCGACCGACGCGAACACCTCGAGCGCCTCGGCCGCCGCCGCTTCGAGACGGCCGGGGTCGCCGCCCTCGGGGAGCACCAGGCGTACGGCGCACCGCGTGGCCATGGCCACGCGCTCTGCCACGAGCTCGCCCGCCGCCCATCTCCAGGGCTTGCATGTGGGCGGTGCCGACGGCTCAGGGGACGACACCGCTTGCTCCGGTGACCGCGTGGGTCGCGGGCGCGGGGATGGGCGGTACGGCGATGCTGGAGGATGACGGGAGCGCCCCGAGGCTCGGGAGGGACAGCGACGGCAGGGCCGCCCCACCGTCGTCGCCCGCCGCCTGGTGAGCGAGCTGGGCCTGGGCCTGGGCGAGGGCGGCGATCGCGTGCCGGTCGGCCGCCAGGGTCTTGGCGATCTGGCTGAGGGTCGCCGGCGACGCCCCGCTCGCCGCCGCTCCGGCCGCGGTCGCCGGGGAGGCGACTGTGGACGGGAGGGTCCGGACCACGAACCGGTCGGCGGCTGCGGCCAACGCGAAGACGGATGAGCCGACGAGGGCCGCGGGGACGATCCGCCGGCGCATCCGCTGGCGGAGCTCGGCCTGGTGGGTGAGCGTGCGCTGGCGCGCCCGGCGATCGCCGGCGGCCAGCAGGCCGTCGGGTGGGATCGTCTCTGCGGCCGCCTCCGGCGACCGGCCGGTGGCAGGGGGGGTCTGGTCGGTCATCAGCGGTCACCTCCGCCGCCGTATCCCCCGCCGCCGTATCCCCCGTCGCCGTAGGAGGTCCCCGCGCCTGCTCTGGCGCTTTGGGCGACCCGGAGGGTGGCGGCCTCCCGCTGCAACGTGGCGCTGTCGGCCGAAAGGGCGGCCGCCCGCGCCTTGATCTCGGACGCCTCGGCGGCGAGCTGCTGCTGCTCGGCCACCAGCTTGGACCGCTCGGCAGCGAGGCGGGCCTGGCCTGCCCGCAGTGCCCGGAACGACGAGGTCGTGATCGCCGACCGGGTGGCGGCGACCGTCCGCGTGAGCGCGTCCGCCTCGGTGACCACGCTGCGCAGTGCCGCTCCGGAGCCAGACGGCGCCGCCGCGCCCGCCGTGGAGGCCGTGCCGGCCGTGGAGGTCGCGCCGGTCGTGGACGACCCCGCGCCCGGGCCGAGGGCGAGCATGCCGGCGGCCAGGGCGACCGCGCCGGCTGCGACAGCCCAACCGGCGATTCTCATGCGAGCTCCCTTCCGATGAGTCGAACTGGGAGCAGTATCGGGAGCCAGGCTGGTCCTTCGATTAGCCGATCATGAGGATCCGCTCATCCGGGCGTGGCAACAGAGCGCGCGGGCACCCGGTTGCTCCATACCGGTACAACTTTCTGTGTCACACGGTGATCGGTGCCGTTCGTTCGGCGGGCCCCAGCAGGGCGCCGTGGCTCTCCAGCGCGTACCAGGCGGCGAGGCCGAGCTGGACTCCCGAGGCGGCGCAGCTCGTTCGGCGGGTCAAGAGCGGCGCACGCGGCGGTCGACGCCAGGCGATTGCCGGCCACGGCCCACCAGGGGATCGCCTTGACCGTTGGCGGCGAGGGCACGACCGCCTCGCTCACGAGGCGCCCGGCAGCCTGCCCTCGGCGACGATGCGGGCGAGCTCGACGCGTGAGCGGAGGCCGAGCTTCAGCAGGATGTTTCCGACGTGGCGCTCGACCGTGCGCTCGCTCAGGTACAGGAGCGCGGCGATCTCGGCGTTGCGCTGGCCGGAGGCGACGAGCTCGGCGACCTCGATCTCCCGTCGGCTGAGGACGCCGGTGCGCCGACGCGAGCGGCCGACGGGAACGCCGAGCTCACGTGCGGTCGCCCGCGCCCGGTCGGCGGCACGGCGCGCCCCCATCGCCTGGTAGGCGTCGATGGCGGCGAGCACTCCGGCCCTGTCCCGGGACAGGCGAGCTCGCGCGAGGTCGAAGCGAGCGCGCTCGAAGCACTCCCCCGTCAGGGCCGAGGCCAACTCGAGCAGCTCGATCGCCGAACCGACGTCGCCCTGCACGGCGGCGAGCCATCCCCGGCTCGCCGCAAGCAGCCAGGTGACGGCCGGCCAGCGGCCTTCGAGCCGGGCGAGCTCCGCCACCGCCTCCTTGGCACTCGTCCGATCCCCGAGCTCCAGGGCTGACCGGACGAGCCCGGCGAGGCACCAGGGCGCTCCCGCATAGGCGTTGACGAAGGCAACCTGGCGGTAGCACGAGCTGGCCTCGGGGAAACGCTCGGTCTCCTCGGCTGCCAGCCCCTTCACCTCGAGCGCCCGGCGCGTCTCGAAGCTCCCGGGAGCGAAGTGCAGTTCGGCGAGCAGGCGGTCGGCGAGGGCGACCTCGCCGCGGCGAACGTAGACGTGGGCGATCCCGACCACCACGCGGTCCTCGGTGAGCGAGCTCACCCGGGCGGCAAGTCGCCGGGCGGCGAGCTGGTGGGCAAGCGCAGCGTCGAGATCGCCTTGGTGCATGAGGAAGAAGGAGAGGTTGCCGCGAAGCAGCGCCTCCAGCGAGGAGGGAAGGTTGCGAAGGGCGAGGCCGCGCCGGGCGTAGGTGCCGAAACCCTCGATGTCGCCGGCGACCTCGGAGAAATAGGAGAGGTTGAGGCAGGCAAGGCCGGCTTCCGCACCAAGGCTCAGCTGTTCGGCCTCCTCGAGCACGCGCTCGAGGAGGCCGAACGCCTCGAGCGTCCCTTTGGACTGGCCGAGGGCCAAGCCGAGGCGGTTGCGCGCCTGCAGTGAGAGTGAACGGTCTCCCAGCCGCTCCGCCGCGGCCACTGCCCGCTCGCCGTAGCTCACTGCCGCGGTCGCCTCGCCGGCTGCCTCGAGGACGACGGCCTGGGCAAGCGCCGCCTCTGCGATCGCTCGGTCTTCGAGGTGGCCACCGCCGCCGTCGCCCGAGCCGCCGCCGCCCGCGTCCGAGCCACCGCCGCCCGCGTCCGAGCCACCGCCACCGACCGAGCCACCGCCGCCCGCGCGGCCGCCGCCGAGCAGCGCCGCCGCACGCGTGAGCATCCGCCGCGAGGCCCCGAGGTCGGACGTCTCGTCCCATAGCGCCAAGCCGAATCGCGAACAGAGCTCCAACAGGGCGCTCTGATCGCCAATTCGGCCGAGCTCGGAGCGGAGCTGCTCGGCGAGGCGCTCCGCCTCGGCCCGCTCTCCGGCACGCAGCAGCGAGATGGCGAGCCCGAGGCGAGCCCGGCGCTCGGTGCCGGGATCCCCGGCGGCCGCCGAGAGCCGCGCCGCCCGTCCGTAGGCGTCGCGCGCCTCGACGCCTTCGCCTGCCGCGTAGAGAAGGTCGCCGGTCTGGAGGTAGGCGGCTCCAGCCTCCGCGAGGCGACCCGCGCCGAGCAGCTGGGGAGCGAGCAGGTAGCAAGGCTCGCCGGCCATCGCTCGGCAGGCATCGTCGTGGTGGCGCCGGCGCTCTCCCGGCGGAAGCACGGCGTACAGGGATTCCTTGAGCAACGGATGGCGGAATCGCCACCACTGGTCCTGGTCGTCTTCCTCGCGAACCAGCAGACCGGCCGTGGCGAGACCCTCGAGGTCGGCCCGGACGTCGCGAGGCTCAGCGGCAGCCACGAGCCAGGAGGCGCGCATCGGCTCGGGGAGCACACTGGCGAGGCGCGCCGTCGCGACGATCCTCGGGGAGAGCCGCTCGATCCAGTCGGCGACGACCTCGTCCAGCGCGGAGGTGGCATCGCGGGACCCTGCTGCGTCACCGCGAGCTTCGTGCTCGAGCGCTCCCGTCTCCTTGACCTGGACCTCGGCCAGCGTGATGCAGAGCAGTGGGTTGCCCCCGGTCCGCCAATGGATCGACGCGGCCAGCTCGTCGCTGACGTTCACGGCCAAACGGTCCTCGAGCAGCCGCCGGACGTCTGGGGCTGCCAGCGGCTGGAGCGGTGCACGATCGAGTTGGCGGTGCTTGCGGAGGTGGCGTCCGAACGCCATCACGGCGTCCGACGGTCGAGCTGCGTAGAGCCATCCGATCGGCAGGTCCGAGAGGTGCACTGCCGCGCCCTGCAGGATCGCAGAGGTCGACTTGCTGGCCAGGTGGAGGTCGTCGATGCAGACGAGCAGCGCTCCGGCCAGGG
>DAHVLW010000141.1:0-12230 GCA_027320205.1 Acidimicrobiaceae bacterium | reverse complement strand
GAGCAGTTCTGCTCGTGGTCGGCGTGGAGGATGAAGAGGACCTCGACCGCCCGGACGAAGGCGGGGTCCGCCTCGAAGCGCGCCTCGGCGCCACGCCACATCATCGAGAGGAAGTTCTCGGCGAAGGAGAGGGCGTTGTCCGGGTACACGAACGGCATGCCGGCACTGTGACGGTGCGCCGCGGCCGTAGCCGCCCTCTACGGCCCTCGCCACGGCGGCGCGAACGAGGCGGTGCTCCGCATGCTGACGTCGATCGGCTCGATCGACGCCGTGCCGGACTTCGTGCGCTCCGTAAAGGAGGGCCACGGCCGGCTGCAGGGCTTCGGCCACCGTGTGTACAAGAACTACGACCCGCGGGCGAAGATCATCCGCGAGGTCGCCTACGACGTGTTCAAGGTGACCGGGAAGAACCCGCTGCTCGACATCGCGCTCAAGCTCGAGGAGGTCGCGCTCGCCGACGAGTACTTCTCCTCGCGCCGGCTCTACCCGAACGTCGACTTCTACTCCGGGCTCATCTACCAGGCGCTGGGCTTTCCCGTCGAGCTGTTCCCGGTGCTGTTCGCCATCCCGCGCACGTCAGGCTGGCTCGCCCACTGGTCGGAGATGCTCGACAAGAACACGCGGATCGCCCGGCCACGGCAGGTCTACACCGGCCACGGAGAGCGTCCCTACGTCCCCCTCGCCGAACGGCGCTGACCGCGCGCGATCTCTGGCGCGCATGACGCCGATGCGCTAGACAGATTGCCGGCACGCCGGGGCACCCGTCAGCGAGGTGGCGCCAGGGGGTGCCGGGGGCCGGCCCGCACCGAGTCGGGGAGCGTGCCGGGAAGGTTCGGGCGGCCGCCACGGTTGCCTGGCCCGGATCGGGGGTATCCCGCCCCCGACCTGCCGGCGACGGCCGGGGGGTCGGGGGCGCATTCGCGTGAGCGCGCGATCGAGAAGAGCGCGACGGCGGCCGCCGCCGAGACGTTGAGCGAGCCGAGCGGGCCGACGAGCGGGATGCGCGCCAGCACGTCGCAGCGCCGTCTCGTGAGCGGCGCGAGGCCGCGACCCTCCGCGCCGAGCACGACCGCCACCGGCGCTTCCGCGAGACCGAGCTCGTAGACGCTCCGGGGGCCCTCCGGGTCGAGCCCCACGCTCCAGACCCCGGCGCGCCGGAGGGTGAGCAGCGCCGCAGGGACCCCGGGCACGAGGGCGATCGGGAGGTGCTCGACCGCGCCCGCCGAGGCCTTGACTGCCGCCGGTGACAGGTGGGCGGCACGCTGCCTTGGGAGAAGCACCCCGGTGGCTCCGGCCGAGAGCGCGCTGCGCAGGATCGCACCGAGGTTCTGGGGGTCGGTGACGCCGTCGAGGACCACGAGAAACGGCGCCCGCGCCCCGCCTGCCGCTCCCCGGACGAGCGCCTCGAGGCGCGCCGGGCGCAGGGCCTCAGTCACGGCGAGGACACCCTGCGGCGCCGCGGTCCGGGCGCGGGCAGCGAGCAGCTCGGGCGCGACGTGGCGCACGCGTGCGCCGGCAGCGGCTGCCAGCGAGTCGAGCTCGGCAAGGGCCGGAGAAGGTTCCTCTCCCCGGGCGATCAGCACCTCCCGGACCCGCCGCCTCCGGGCGACAAGCAGCTCGCGCACCGCTCGGCGCCCCTCGACCTGCTCGCCGCCGAGGCTGGCGGGCGCCTCCCGGCGCCGCGCGCTCACCCGCCTGCCCGCTCGAGCAGCACCACCGCCATGCAGCAGAGCCCCTCGACCCTGCCGAGGCTGCCGAGGCCCTCGGGTCGGGTCGCCTTGACGTGCACCGGCCCTCCCACGCATCCCGAGAGGCGCCGCATCATCTCCTCGCGTGACGGAGCGATCTTCGGGCGCTCCGCGACGACGGTGCAGTCGGCGCTCACGAGCCGCCAACCGCCCGCGGCCGCCGCGGATGCGCAATCGGCGAGGAGCAGCATGGAGTCGGCGCCGCGGAAGCGCGCGTCGGTGTCGGGGAAGCGCGAGCCGAGGTCGCCGAGGCCGGCCGCTCCGAGGATCGCGTCGGCAAGGGCGTGCGCGAGGGCGTCGGCATCGCTGTGGCCGGAGAGACGCGGCTCACCCGCGAAGCTCACGCCGCCGAGGACGAGCGAGCCCGGGACCTCACCGCCACGACCGCCCTCGTCGGAAGGGTCGGGCTCGTGGAGGAACGGGTGGACGTCGACGCCGAGGCCGACGCGAAGCTCGCTCACCCGGGGGCGCCCGCCGAGGGCGCGCCGGCCGGCGCGTCCGCGAGCCCGCCATGGGGCGTGCCGAGCCGGCCAGCGGTAAGCGTCTCCATCCAGGCGAGGTCGGCAGGGGTGGTGAGCTTGAGGTTCGCGGGGTCGCCGGCGACCACGACGACGCGGCCGCCGATCGCCTCGACGAGCGCCGCGTCGTCCGTCGCCTCGCCCGCCGGCTCGTGCGCCCGGCGCAGGACCTCGGCGTCGAAGGCCTGCGGCGTCTGGACGGCGACGAGGTCCTCGCGCCGCAGCGTCTCGACGACGTCGCCTCCGGCGACCCGCTTCACCGTGTCACGCACGGCGACGCCGGGAACGGCACCGTCCGCGCCCCGCGCGACAGCGGTGACGACCGCTTCGAAGAGTGCCGGAGGCGCGAGGGGCCTCGCCGCGTCGTGGACCACGACGATCGTCGCCGAGCCCGGGACGGCTCGAAGGCCCGCCCGGACCGAGGCCGAGCGGCTCGGACCTCCGGCGACTACGACCTCGCCGGGACGGCTCGTCCACGGCCCGTCGCGGGGCAGGGGCATGGCAGTCGGTGTGAGTGAGTCCGCCGGAACGACGAGCACGACGCCGGTCGCGACGGCGCGGGCCGCGTCGAGCGCCCAGTCGACGATCGCCCTCCCGCTGAGCAACGTGAACTGCTTCTTCGACCCGAATCGGCTCCCCGAGCCTGCGGCGACGACGATGGCCCAGACCTCGGCCTCCCGCCTCGGGCGGTTCACCGCCTGGCCCACTCCCCGGCCCTGCGCGCGGGTTAGGGCAGAGCGGCGTTCAGCCGCTCCTCGGCCTCCGCCTCGCTGACACCGATGGCGAAGGTGAGCTCGGACACGAGGATCTGCCGGGCGCGGTTGAGCATGCGCTTCTCGCCCGCCGAGAGACCCTTGTCCTTGTCGCGAATCGACAGGTTCCGCACCACCTCGGCGACCTGGTAGATGTCGCCCGACTTGAGCTTCTCGACGTGGTTCTTGTAGCGCCGGGACCAGTTGGTCGGCATGCGCGCCTCCTTCTTGCGAAGGACGGCGAAGACCTCCTCGACCTCCTCGTCGTTGATGACTTCGCGCAGGCCGACCTCGTCGGTGTTGTCCGCCGGGACCATCAAGGTGAGGTCGCCGTAGGCGAGCCGGAGCACGAGGTACTCGCGCTTCTCGCCGAACGCCTCCCGGACCTCCCGCTTCTCCACGACCGCGGCACCATGATGGGGGTAGACGACCTTGTCGCCGACATCGAACACTTGGCGACTCCTCGAGGAGCAGATGGCTGGTGAGACGCCGACGCCTCTCCGGGCGCGCGGCCACGCAACGGTGGGGCGTTGCGTCACGACATTCTACCGTCAGCCATAACCTTCGAGGATGCTGGTCTCGGCGATCCGCGCCAGGCCTTCTTTCACCAGCTTCGCCTGCTGCTCGTTCATCCCCGCCGCGGCGACGAGCTCGCCCGCCGGCGCCCGGACCAGCCGGTGGAGGTCGCCGAAGTGCTCCACGAGGAGGCTGGCCGTCTCCAGGGAAAGCTGCGGTACGCGGCGCAGGATGCGAAACCCCCGCGGGACGAGCGGGGCGTCGAGGTCGACCTCGTCGGCCTCGCACCCGGTGAGCGCCTGCACGACTCGCTCGAGCCCGAGCAGCTCGCTCGACCTCAGTCGTTCGAGGCGGGAGAGCACCTCGCCGACCGTCGCGCCGTCGACCATCGCGCGGTAGTCGTCCACGACGAGGTGGCGCTCGTCCCCGACGCCCTGCATCAGCTCGGCGGACTGGAGCCGCAGCAGCCTCCCGTGCTCGCCGAGCTCGTCGACCAGCTCCGCGAGCTCGTCGGCGACGAGCTCGACCATCTCGGCTCGCTGGAGCACCGACGCGACGTCCCGGACCGTGACGACGTCCTCGATCTCCGAGGCGGTGAGCGACGCTGTGACCGCGTCGAGGCGAGAACGGAAGCGCTCGAGGGTCTGGAGCAGGTGGTTGGCCCGGCCGACGAGCAGGTCGACGGAGCGCAGCTGGTGCTTCACCTCGCCCTGGTAGATGGTGATCGTGCCCATCTCCTCGGAGACGGCGACCACCTGGACGCCGACGCAGCGCGCCACGCGCTCGGCGGTGCGGTGCCGCGTCCCGGTCTCCGTCGTCGGAGCGTTCGGGTCCGGGACGAGGTGGACGTTCGCCCACGCGATGCGCGCGCCCGTCCGATCGAGCACGATGGCCCCGTCCATCTTGGCCAGCTCGGAGAGACGCTGGGGCGACATCTCGGCGTCGATGTGGAAGCCGCCCGAGCAGATCTCCAGGACCTCGGGGCCGTCGCCGAGGACGATGAGCGCCCCCATGCGCGCCCGCAGGATCCGGTCGAGGCCCTCGCGCAGCGCAGAGCCCGGAACAACCTGGGCGAGCAGCTGGGCGACCGCCTTGCCGTCCCGGGGGCTCATTGCCGCATGGTACCCAGGCCGAGGGCAACCGCCGCCTCGGCGAGCGTGGCGGCGCGCACGAGGTCGAGCGGCGGCGGCGCGTCGGGCGACGAAGGCGGCACGACGGCCCGCGCAAAGCCGAGACGGGCGGCCTCGGCAAGGCGCCGGTCCGTGTGCGCGACCTGGCGGACCTCGCCGCCGAGACCGACCTCGCCGCAGGCGACCAGGTCCGCCGGCAGTGGCACGCCCGTCGCCGCCGAGGCCACGGCGAGCCCGAGCGCGAGGTCGACCGCCGGCTCGCCGACCTTGACGCCTCCGACGACCGAGGCGAAGACGTCCTTCGCGGCGAGGGAGAGCCCGAGCCGGCGCTCGAGGACGGCGAGGACCATGGCAAGCCGGGTCGGCGGCACGCCCTGCGCGCCGCGGCGAGGGTTCGCGAGCGGGCTGGCGGCGACGAGCGCCTGGAGCTCGACGAGCAGAGCGCGGCGGCCCTCGATGACCGGCACGACCACGCTTCCGGCGACGCCCGGGCGGCGGTCCCCGAGGAGCAGGGAGCTCGGATCGGCGACGCCTGCGAGCCCCTGCGGCCTCATCTCGAACAACGCGAGCTCCCCGCTCGGGCCGAAGCGGTGCTTGACGACCGACAGGACGCGCACGCCGTGGTGGCGGTCCCCCTCGAGCGCGCAGACAGTATCGACCAGGTGCTCGAGCACCTTCGGGCCGGCGATCGCCCCGTCCTTGGTCACGTGCCCGGCGAGGATCGTGGCGACGCGGGCGCCCTTGGCATGGGCGACGAGGCGCGCCGCGCACTCGCGGACCTGCGGCAGGCTGCCGGGGGCCTGGGCGAGCTCCGGATCGGCGACCGCCTGGATCGAGTCGACGACGAGGAGGTCCGGCGAGACCTGCTCGGCCGCCTCGATCGCCGCCGGCAGGGAGGTCGTCGCGACGACGTCGACGCCCTCGACCGCCGCGGAGAGCCGACCGGCGCGCCGCCGCACCTGGTCCGTCGACTCCTCTGCCGCGACGTAGAGGCTGCGCCCGCCGCGGCGGGCCCACGAGGCCGCGACCTGGAGGAGCAGCGTGGACTTGCCGACCCCGGGCTCGCCGCCGAGCAGCGTGACGGAACCGGCGACGAGGCCGCCGGCGAGCGCGAGGTCGAGCTCGTCGATTCCCGTCCGCCGGGGGCTGCCTGCGTCCTCAGGGAGCTCGTGCAGCGGGACGGGCCCGACGGCGGCGTCCGCCGCCGGCCATCCCCGGCCGGACGCGCCGAGGGCGCCGCGCGCCCGCCGGGCGCCGCCTGGCGGCACGGGCACCAACCGCGGGCGCTCGCGCTCCTCGACGAGGGTGCTCCACGCGCCGCACCGCGCGCAGCGGCCGGCCCAGCGCACGTGGACGGCGCCGCACTCCTTGCACCGGTGGATCACCCGCTCCCGCACGAGCGCGTGAGCGTAGGAGGCGGCTGTCACACCGCCGGAGCGGCCGGTGCCGGTGCTCCCGGCGGCTCCGGCGGGACGGCCGAACGCGGCGGGGTCGGTGCGAACGGGATCGGTGCTGGCCGAGCCGGCCCCGGCGGGCTAGGAGTCGGCGCCGGCCCCCGCGAGCTCGACCGGCGGCGGCTCGAATCCCTCGATCGCCCGGAAGACGATCTGGTCGCCCTCGGCGTCGCAGATGATGGTCTCGCCGACGCGGAACTCCTTCCAGAGGATCTTCTCCGACAGCGGGTCCTCGATCAGCTGCTGGATCGCCCGCCGGAGCGGCCGCGCGCCGAGCGCCGGCTCGTAGCCGCGCTTGGCGACGAACTCCTTTGCGGCGAGCGTGAGCTCGAGCCCGATCCCCTGGCCCTCGAGCTGCTCGCGCACGCGCTTGACCATCAGGTCGACGATCTCGGTCACCTCGTGGAGCTGGAGCTCGTGGAAGACGATGACCTCGTCGATCCGGTTGAGGAACTCGGGGCGGAAGTGGCCCTTCAAGGCCTCCTGCACCTTGGACTTCATCCGCTCGTAGGTGACCGCTTCGGTGGTCTTGGCGAAGCCGACGGACACCTTGCGCAGATCCGCCGTGCCGAGGTTCGACGTCATGATGAGCACGGTGTTCTTGAAGTCGACGGTCCGTCCCTGGGCGTCGGTCAGGCGCCCATCCTCGAGGATCTGGAGCAGCGCGTTGAACACGTCCGGATGCGCCTTCTCGACCTCGTCGAACAGCACGACGGCGAACGGCTTCCGGCGCACGGCCTCGGTGAGCTGGCCGCCCTCTTCGTAGCCGACGTAGCCCGGCGGCGACCCGACAAGGCGCGACACCGTGTGCTTCTCCATGTACTCGCTCATGTCGAGCTGGATGAGGGCGCTCTCGTCCCCGAAGAGGAACTCGGCGAGCGCCTTGGCCAGCTCGGTCTTGCCCACTCCGGTCGGCCCGAGGAAGATGAACGACCCCGAGGGCCGCTTCGGGTCCTTGAGGCCGGCGCGCGTCCGGCGGATCGCGCGGGAGAGGGCCTTGATCGCGTCCTCCTGGCCGACGATCCGCTTGTGCAGCTCGTCCTCCATCCGGAGCAGCTTCGCCGTCTCCTCCTCGGTGAGCTTGTAGACGGGGATGCCGGTCCAGTTGGCGAGGACCTCGGCGATGACGTCCTCGTCGACGACGTCGAACAGCTCGATCCCCTCCGAGCGCCACTCCTGCTCGAGGGCGGTCTTCCGCTCGAGCTTCGAGCTCTCCTGGTCGGCGAGCCGCTTCGCCTGCTCGAAGTTCTGCTTCTCGAGCGCCGCCTCCTTCTCGAGGCGGATCCGGCTCAGCTCCTCCTCGAGCTTGCGGTACTCGGGGGGGGTCGACATCCTCCGGATCCGCAACCGGCTGCCGGCCTCGTCGATCAGGTCTATCGCCTTGTCCGGCAGGTACCGGTCGGAGATGTAGCGGTCGGCCAGGTTCGCCGCGGCGACGAGTGCCTGGTCGGTGATGGTCACGTGGTGGTGCTGCTCGTAGCGGTCGCGCAGTCCCGTCAGGATCTCGATGGTGTGGCCGACGGACGGCTCCTCGACCTTGATCGGCTGGAACCGCCGCTCCAGCGCAGCATCCTTCTCGAGGTGCTTGCGGTACTCGTCGAGCGTGGTCGCACCGATCGTCTGCAGCTCACCCCGGGCGAGCATCGGCTTCAAGATCGAGGCAGCGTCGATCGCTCCCTCGGCCGCGCCCGCACCGACCAGGGTGTGCAGCTCATCGATGAAAAGGATCGTGTCGCCGCGGGTGCGGATCTCCTTCAGCACCTTCTTCAGGCGCTCCTCGAAGTCGCCCCGGTAACGGCTCCCGGCCACCAGGGCGCCGAGGTCGAGCGTGTAGAGCTGCTTGCCCTTCAACGTCTCGGGGACGTCGTTGGCGACGATCTGCTGGGAGAGCCCCTCGACGATCGCGGTCTTGCCGACCCCGGGCTCGCCGATCAGCACCGGGTTGTTCTTCGTGCGTCGCGACAGCACCTGCATGAGGCGCTCGATCTCCCGGTCGCGGCCGATCACCGGATCGAGCTTGCGCTCGCGTGCCAGCTGGGTGAGGTTCCGCCCGAACTGGTCCAGCACCGGCGACCCGGCTGGTGTCTCCTGGCTCGCCGGGCCGCCCGCGGGGGCGGTCGCCGGGTCCCGCCCCTGGTAACCGGAGAGCAGCTGGATGACCTGCTGGCGGACGCGGGGGAGGTCGGCGCCGAGGCTTTGCAGCACCTGGGCGGCGACGCCCTCGCCCTCCCGGACGAGCCCGAGGAGCATGTGCTCGGTGCCGATGTAGTTGTGCCCGAGCTGGAGCGCCTCGCGGAGCGAGAGCTCGAGGACCTTCTTCGCCCGGGGCGTGAACGGCGGCGAACCGGTCGGCGCGGAGCCGGCGGGGCCGATCGTCTCCTCCACCTTCTCCCGCACGGCTTCGAGGGAGATCCCGAGCGACTCGAGGGCTTTGGCGGCAAGACCCTCCCCCTCGTGGATCAGGCCCAGCAGGATGTGCTCCGTGCCGATGAAGCTGTGGTTGAGGAGGCGCGCCTCCTCCTGGGCCAGCACAAGCACCCGCCGTGCCCGGTCAGTGAAACGCTCGAACAACTCAGGCTCCCTCGACGTCCCCGCCTTGGCCCGAGTCTATCGGGCGAGGTGTCGCCGCTGGCGCCGCGTCGATCGGCACAGGACCAAGAGCTGGGCATTGCCGGCCGGCGAGGACCGTGGCGTATGGTGCGTGCCAGTGAACGCGCCGGACCCCTTCGCGCTCGCGCTTCCCGGCGCGGAGCTCGCGAGGATCGAGGAGTGCCTGCACCGGGTCGTCCAGCGCGACGACCCGTTCCTCGACGAGATCGCGACGCACCTGATCGACGCCGGTGGCAAGCGGCTCAGGCCGGCGCTGACGCTGACGTCGGCGTCCCTCGGCGCGCCGCATCCGGACCGGGCGGGCGCGAGCGACGAGACGCTGCTCGGCGCGGTGTCGGTCGAGCTCGTCCACCTCGCCTCCCTCTACCACGACGACGTCATGGACGAGGCGACGCGGCGCCGCAGCGTCGTCAGCGTCAACGCCCGCTGGGGCAACCTCCTCGCCATCGTCGCGGGCGACTACCTCCTCGCCCGGTCGGCCGAGATCGCCGCCAGCCTCGGCACCGAGGTCGCCGGCCTCCTCGCCGCGACGCTCGCCCGGCTGTGCCACGGCCAGGTGTCCGAGGTGCGGGCCGCCTACCGGGTCGACCGGACCGAGGAGGACTACTTCTGCAGCATCGCCGACAAGACGGCGGCGCTGATCTCGGCGGCGTGCCGCATCGGCGCCCTCACGGCGGACCTGCCTCGCGTGCAGGTGGAGACGCTCACCGTGTTCGGAGAGTCGCTCGGGATGGTGTTCCAGATACGCGACGACGTCCTCGACGTGCTCGCCAGCGAGCAGGAGCTCGGGAAGCCGCCGGGCCAGGACCTCGCCGAGGGCGTCTACACCCTGCCGGTCCAGCACGCGCTCAGGGACGCGAAGATCGGCCCCGAGCTGCGCTCGCTCCTCGGACGGCCGCTCGACGCCGAGGAGGTCGCCGTGGCACGTGCGCTCGTCTCGGAGTCCTCCGGCGTCGCCGCCGCGGCCGACGCCGCCGGCCGCTATGCCGCCAAGGCCCTCGACGCCGCGGCGAGCCTGGGCGACGGAGTGGTCTCGGAGGCCCTCTCACGGCTCGGCATGAGCCTCCTCGACGACCTCGAGCGGTCCACGCGCGCCCTCGCCAGCTGACGCGCGCGCGCCCTGCTCGGGCCGGAGCGCCGGGAACAGCAGCACCTCGCGGATCGAGGCGGCGTCGGCGAGGAGCATCACGACCCGGTCGATCCCGATCCCGATCCCGCCGGTCGGCGGCAGCCCGTGCTCGAGGGCACGCAGGAAGTCCTCGTCGACCGCCATCGCCTCCTCGTCGCCGGCCGCGCGCTCGGCGGCCTGGGCCTCCAGGCGGCGCCGCTGCTCGCCGGGATCGCACAGCTCGGAGAAGGCGTTCCCGAGCTCTCTGCCGGCGACGACGGGCTCGAAACGCTCGACGTAGCCGGGCCGGCTCCGGTGGTCGCGGGCCAGCGGCGAGACCTCTTTCGGGTAGTCGGTGACGATCACCGGGCCCCAGAGCTTGGGCTCGGTCGTCTTCTCGTAGATCTCCAGCAGCACGACGCCCGCCCCCCCACGGACCTCCAGCTCGAGGCCGAGGGCGGCCGCCCGCCGGCGCAGCTCCGCCTCGCCCATCCCAAGGGTCAGCTCGGACCCGGTCTGCTCGGCGACGAGCTCCTCGAGCGACGCCCGGCGCCACGGCGGGGTGAGATCGAGCTCGCGACCCTGGTAGACGAGCTGCGTCGTGCCGAGCACGTCGACGGCAGCACCGGCGACGAGGTGCTCGGCGAGCTCCATCATGTCGGTGTAGTCGGCGTAGGCCTGGTAGGCCTCGAGACCGGTGAACTCGGGGTTGTGCCTTGGGGAGAGGCCCTCGTTGCGGAAGATCCGCCCGAGCTCGTAGACGCGCTCGAAGCCGCCGACGACGAGGCGCTTCAGGTGCAGCTCGGTCGCGATCCGCAGATAGAAGTCGGCGTGGAGGGCGTTGTAGTGCGTGACGAACGGCCGGGCGTGGGCGCCGCCGGGGATGGGGAGGAGGATCGGCGTCTCGACCTCGACGAAGCCGCGCTCGTCGAGGCGGCGGCGGATCGAGGCGACGACGCGCGAGCGCAGGAGGAACGTCGCCCGCGACGGCTCGTTCGCCCAGAGGTCGACCTCTCGCTGGCGGTAGCGGGTGTCGACGTCGTGGACGCCGCGCCACTTGTCGCCGAAGCCCTGGAGGGCCTCGGCAAGCAGCGTCCACGTCGCGACCTGGACGGAGAGCTCCCCCCGCTTGGTCCGGACGACCTCACCCGTCGCGCCGATCCAGTCGCCGAGGGCGAGCTTCGTCAGCTCCTCGAAGCGCTCGCACGTCGCCGCCTGGGCGAAGAGCTGGATCGAGCCGGTCCAGTCCCGAAGCTCCGCGAAGGCGACGCGCCCCTGCGGACGCGACAGCATCACCCGGCCGGCGACGGTGACCACGGCGCCCGAGGAGGCGCCCGGCCCGAGCTCGGCGAATGCGGGATCCGCGACGACCGCGCCGGCGCCGACGGCCCCGGGGAACCGGTAGGGAACAGGGCTCGGGCTCACGGGCGCGCCACGTCGGCGTCCCGGCCGGTGTTGCGCGCGAACAGCAGCCGTAGCCCGTGCAGCGTGAGCCACGGCTCGAGGTGCTGGACCTTGCGGGAATGGGGGGCGACGACCCCGCCGAGGCCACCCGTCGCGACCACGGTCGCCGTCCCGAGCTCCTCCTCGAGCCGCTCGCACATTCCGTCGACGAGGGCGGCGTGCCCGAAGACGGCGCCGACCTGCATCGATTCGACGGTCGAGCGGCCGATGGCTCGGCGCGGCTCGCCGAGCGCCACCCTCGGCAGCGCCGCCGCGCTGGCGCACAACGCGTCCATCGAGATCTCGATCCCCGGCACGATCGCTCCCCCGAGGTACTCGCCAGCCGACGAGATCGCGTCGAAGGTCGTCGCGGTGCCGAGGTCGACCACCACGATGGGCGGCTCGAACAAGTCGAGCGCGGCGACGGCGTCGGCGATCCGGTCCGCCCCGACCTCCCTCGGGTTGTCGTAGAGGATCGGCATGCCGGTCCGGACGCCGGGCTCGACGACGACGAGGGGGACGTCGAACCATCTGGCGGCCGTCTCCCGAAGCGCCACGGCCACGGCGGGGACGGAGGAGGAGAAGACGATCCCCTCGATCAGCCCCCTGCCGCCTGCGTCGTCCGGGGGCTGCGAGCCTGCGCCGCCGGTACCTCTCACGCGCAGACCGTCCAGCCCGAGCAGCTGACTGAGCAGGAGAGCATGCTCGTCGGCGGTCCGCTCGGCGACGGTCGCCGCCCGCCAGCTGCGAACGAGACCCGGCACCTCGCCGGGTGCCCGGCCATCCCGCGTCGCGACGGGACTCGCGGAGTCGAACACTCCGACGACCGTCTGGGTGTTTCCCACGTCGACCGCGAGCAGCACGGCCTACTTCCTACCCGATCGGCGAGGAGGCCGGGCCCGGCGGGGGACCGACGAGGCGTACCGCCGCGGCGACCGCCTGGTCGCCGCC
>DAHVLW010000075.1:0-4545 GCA_027320205.1 Acidimicrobiaceae bacterium | reverse complement strand
CCCGAGTTCCGGCCACGCGCGGTCGTGCCCTCGCCCTTCTCGACGGCGCAGTCGTCCAGGGCGAGGGCACCGGCGAGCGAAACCACCCGCGGTCGACGCATCGGCGATATATCGCGATATAGTCCTTTGGAGCGATGCTCGAAAGCCGGCCGGCACCCACGGGGCCCGCCGGAGGCGGCGGGCAGCCGCGAGGAGACGGACGAGAGGCGAGAAGGGTGAGCGACATGGAGGAGACCGACAAGGAGAGGATCATCGACGGGGAGGCCGAGAAGGAAGACGCCGAGGAGGCCTGGTTCGGGCGGCCGTGGCGGGCCCGTGGACGCCGCCCGATGCACGGCGCACCGCCGTGGGCTTTCGGCCCGGGATGGGCGGGGCCGTTCGGGCCACGGGCATGGCATCGGGGGGGACCGGGCGGTAGGGCGCGCCGCGGCGACGTACGCGCCGCCGTGCTGGCACTCCTCGCCGAGCGCCCGATGCACGGCTACGACATCATCCGCGAGCTCTCCGAACGGACGGGCGGCCTGTGGCGACCGAGTCCCGGCTCGGTCTACCCGACCCTGCAGCTGCTGGAGGACGAGGGTCACGTCACCGCCGAAGAGAGCGCCGGCAGGCGGCGCTTCGCCCTCACCGACAGCGGGCGGGCGGCGGCCGCCGAGCAGGCAGGGCGCAAGGCGCCGTGGGAGGAGGTGAGCGAGGGCATCGCTCCCGACGCGCTCAGGCTGCGGCGGGCGATGGCGCAGCTCGCCGTCGCCGCCGTCCAGATCGCCCAGGCGGGCACGCCGGAGCAGCGCCGCGAGGCGGAGTCGGTGCTTGCCGAGACGAGGCGTCGTCTCTACGCGATCCTCGCCGCCGAGGCCTGACCGGCCCGGCGTCCTGGACCAGAGCGTCGGCCCGGCGCTCTGGTCCGACGGCGCGACGCCTTATCCCCTGGCCCGCGGCGCCGGGAGGGCGCCGGCGTTGTCGATGACGATCGGCTCGAGGTCACCCGCGGGCTCGAACCCGAGGACACGGCCGTAGAAGGAGAGCTCGGCTGCCGCCGCCCGCTCGATGGTCTCGGCCCTGCGGAAGCCGTGCTGCTCGCCTGCGAAGGCGAGATAGGCGACGGGCACACCGGCGGCACGAAGCGCCGCGACGATCGCCTGGGACTGCGCCGGCGGCACGATCCTGTCCTCGAGCCCCTGGAGGACGAGGAGCGGGGTCCGGATGAGCTCGGAGTGGGACAACGGCGAGCGCTCCTCGTAGACCTCCTGCGCCTCCGGCCAGGGTCCGACGAGACCGTCGAGGTAGCACGACTCGAACTTGTGGGTCTCGCGGGCGAGGGCGCCGAGGTCCGCTACCCCGTAGCGGCTCGTTCCGGCGGCGAAGACCCTGCCGAAGGTCGCGCAGCCAAGCACCGTGTAGCCACCGGCGCTCCCGCCGCGCACGAGGAGCCGTTCCCGGTCGACCAGGCCGGAATCGGCGAGCCCGAGGGCCGCGGCCTCGACATCGGCTCGGTCCACGATCCCCCATGACGCCCGCAGCCGTTCGCGATAGGCGCGGCCGTAGCCGCTGCTGCCGCCGTAGTCGACGGCGGCGACGGCGAACCCCCTGCTCGTCCAGAACTGCACGCCGTAGTCGAGGATCGACGAGACCGACGCCGTGGGCCCTCCGTGCACCATGACGAGGAGCGGCGGCCGCTCGCCTTGTGGAGCTTCGAAGTCCGGGTTCGTCGGCGGGTAGTAGAGCACGTGCACCCCGGCCGGCGCGCCGCTCACCCCGGCCGGTCGCGACGGGAGCACGAGGTGACGCGGCGACGCCAGGTAGCGGTCGTCGACGAGCGAGCTCCGGCTGACCCGGAGCACCTCGACGGCGGCCGTCGCGACGCCGATCTCGACGAGCGCCTCGGGCGACGTCGGCGAGCCGGCCAGCGCGACGACCCCCGAGCCGCCCGACCGCAGGCCCCGGAAGCTCGTGAACGGCACGTCGAGCTCCTCGAACTCGGCTCGGCCCGGCCGGAGGACCCCGAGGTGCCCCTCCCCCGCGGAAGACCACGTCGCGACGATCTCGCCCGAGTCGAGGAACGCGTAGCGCGACTGACCGAAGACCCAGTCAGGGTCGGCGAGCTCGGCTTCCATCGGCGCGAGCTCCCTGCCGCCCGGCGCCCCGGTGTCCGCGTGGAGGTTCCACCAACCGCTGCGGTCCGAGACGAAGTGGAGCACGCCGTCCGGCGAGTAGCGGGGCTGGGAGATCGACTCCGACGGCCCCCCGGCGACGAAGCGCACCTCCTCGACGACGGCGCCGGGACCGAGCCTCGCCTCGAACAGCTCTGTCCCGTCCCAGGGCATCGCCGGCAGGTCCCAGCTGCACCACGCGATGCGCCCGCCGTCGGGCGAGACGGCGGGCGTGCCGAAGAAGTCCCGGCTGGCGGCGAGCACGCGCGCGGCGCTCCCGTCGCAGGCCACGGCCACGAGGTCGTTCACGACGCCGGCAGCGCCGGCAGCGACGCCGGCAGCGCCGCCGGAGCCGCCGGAGCCGCTGGAGCCGCCCCCGGGCTCTGCGCTGCCGGCGCCCTCGGGCCCCAGGTGGCGCTCGCGCACGCAGACGAGCCACGACCCGCCGAGCACGGCACAGGGCGCGGCGTAGCGGAAGGCACCCGGCGACGGCGGCTCGGGCGTGATCGGCGCCGGCTCGCCACCCGGATCGAGACGGTAGAGACGCTGATCGGCGTAGGAGGAGAAATAGACGGTCCCTTCGTGGACGGCGACGCACAGCCCGCCGTACTCGTGGACCAGCGTGCGCGCCGACCACGGCTCGGGAAGGAGGTCCTCGAGGACTCCGCTCGCCGAGCGCCGAAGGAGCGCACGGCGGCCCCCCTCGCTCGGACGGCCCTCGACCCAGTAGACGTCGCCGCCGTCGACGACCGGGTCGTCGAGGCTCACGACCTTCTCCGCGAGCATCTCGACGGTGATCTCCGACGCCCACGAGCCGTACGGCGCGACCCGAGCCATCGGCGCACCGTACCCGACCGCCGGACCCAGCACCGCCGGCGCAGGCGGCGCGCGGCGAAGGGGCTCGGTAGGCCCAGTCCAACTGGGGTGGGCGAGGGGGGACTTGAACCCCCACGTCCTTGCGGACACAGGAACCTGAATCCTGCGCGTCTACCTATTCCGCCACTCGCCCGGCGACGGGTCACGCTAGCTCACGCTGAGCTGCTGATAGTCCCTCCAGGTACCATGTCGACGTCATGGGACTGCAGCAGTTCGAGCAGCGTCTCGAACGCCTCGTCGAGGGCGCGTTCGCCAAGGCCTTCCGCGGCGAGCTCCAGCCGGTCGAGCTCGGCCGCAGGCTCACGCGCGAGATGGACCTCCGCCGCGCGCTCTCGGTGCGAGGGACTATCGCCCCGAACTCGTTTACCGTGCTCCTGTCGGCACAAGACTATGACCGCTTCGGCGGTTTCGTCGAGGTGCTCTCGCGCGAGCTCGCCGAGGCCGCCCGGGACCACGCACGCGCCGAGGGGTACGCCTTCCTCGGTCCGGTCGACGTGGAGATCCGGGCCGGGGAGTCCCTCACGAAGAGCACGTTCTCGATCACCGCCGAGGTCGTCGAGGGCGAGGAGGTGCCGGCCGGCTGGATCGTGCTGCCCGACGGCGCCCGCGTGGCCGTCGGCGACGACCCCGTCGTCATCGGCCGGCTCCCGGAGTGCGACATCGTCCTCTCCGACGTCAACGTCTCACGGCGTCACGCCGAGGTGCGCCACGACTCGAACGGCGTGACCGTCGTCGACCTCGGCTCGACCAACGGCACCCGCGTCAACGGCGCGCCCATCCGCCAGCAGCGGCTCGCGGGCGGGGACCTCGTCACGGTCGGCATCACGACGTTGCGCTTCGAGTCGAGCTAGCAGGGCTGGCGAGCGATGTCCCACGGCCTGCTCGAGATCCTGCGGTTCCTCTTCCTGGGATTGATCTGGTTGTTCTTCCTCTATGCGGCGCGCATGGTCTTCGTCGAGGTGCGCCGCGCGCGCGCCGCGCGCGCCGACGGGGTGGGCGTCGAGGGACCGCAGCGTGGCGAGCGGGACGGGCGCCCGGAGCGGGCGAACCGTGCCCGGACGCGCGGCGGGCACCTCGGCGCGGACGAGGAGCAGAGCCGGCGCCGCCGCGCCCGGACGGAGGCATTGCCGCTCAGGCTGCGCATCGTCGAGCCGGCAGAGCGGCGGGGGGTCGCGTTCGACCTCGGGGCCGAGATCACCCTCGGCCGCTCGCCCGGGTGCGCCGTCCCCCTCGAGGGAGACCGGTTCGCCTCCTCGGTTCACGCCCGGGTGTTCCGGCGGGGCGACGAGACCTGGGTCGAGGACCTCGGCTCGACGAACGGGACCTACCTGAACGGTGAGCGCGTCGCCGTGCCTGTCCGCCTCCAGCGCGGCGACAAGCTGAAAGTGGGCAACACGCTGCTCGAGGTCGGCCGTTGACCGAGGCGGTGCCGAGGGTGGGCGCGGCGCCCCCCTTCGGTCGGGCTGGCGCGCTGCGCGACGCCGGCGCGGCGGCCGGGTCCGGGTCCGGACCGGGGTCC